>NZ_JBCNFP010000053.1:0-49564 GCF_050481165.1 Paenibacillus cisolokensis | reverse complement strand
ATTTAAGCTGCGAAAGTTGAGCTATTAATTTGAAACTTTATTTAGTTTTAATGTTGGGGGTTCTTATTTTAGGAAAAATATCTTTTTGCTTATATATTTTCGCAAGCTGCCCGTTCCGGGCAAACTCGCACTGCGCGGCATCGATACCGACTGTATGAGAGCTCCGCAGCTCGACCTGCCCGAGGAAGAAATCGCCGATTTGAAGCGCAAGCTGGATGAGCTGAACGCGATAACCCGTTACGAGTGAGCTTCGCCGTGCGGCGGGAATTCGGTCATCCGTTGCCGTGTAATAATAAAGGAAAAATAAGAGCAGGAGTTCCTGGACAGGGACTCCTGTTTGTCTATGCGTACGTCCGGCATGGGCGTCATCTATAGGGTGAGAGTCTCGAACGTGGGCTGGCGAGCGCCTACCGTAGCCAAGGGCAAGGGTGTCGGTCGCGAGTCCGAATCTGAAGGAAGTCGGAGGCAAACGCACGGGCCAAGGTACACGAACCCAACTTGAGACAGGATTAGTCGGATGAGTTGCCGCAACACAACGAAATCCTGAGCCACCAAGGGATAATCCTATAAACTTGGGTGGTCGCGGGCGGAAAGATGACGCTCTTTTTTTCGGCCGGGAAAGCGGGCGCATGACGCGGTAAAGCAAGCGCAGACGTATATCCAGAGCGGTCTCAGATGGGTCGTGGACATGGACTTGGAAAAGTTCTTTGACCGGGTAAACCACGACATGCTCATGGCGAGGGCAGGGCGGAAGTGAAAGATAAACGAGTTTTGAAGTTGGTCTGAGCCTACCTGAACGCGGGAGTTATGGAAAACGGAGTATGCCAGAAGACGGACTAGGGAACGCCGCAAGGCGGGCCGCTAAACCCGCTGCTGGCGAACATCCTGCTGGACGACTTGGACAAAGAACTGACCGAGCGCGGCTTGCGGTTCGTCCGCTACGCCGACGACTGTAACGTGTTCGCCGGGAGCAAGCGAGCAGGACAGTGTGGTATGGAATAAGTGATTCGCTTTGTAGAAGGAAAGCTGAAACTGAGAGTGAACCGGGACAAGAGCGCGGTAGATCGGCCATGGAACCGTAAATTCCTTGGCTTCAGCTTCCTGTCGAATCGACAGGCAACGATCCGATTGGCTTCCAAAACGATCTCCCGATTCAAGGAGAAGATAAAAGAACTTAAGAGCCGAACCTGGTCAATCTCGATGGAAGACCGCATTACCCGAATCAATCGATACCTCATGGGATGGATTGGATATTTTAGGCTGGCCTCAGCAAAGAATCACTGCGAGAGATTTGACCAGTGGATACGCAGAAGACTGTGCATGTGTCTGTGGAAACGGGTGCAAACCCGACTCCGTGAACTCCGAGCACTTGGCGTCCCGGACTGGGCAGCTTGGTCGATGGCAAATTCCCGTCGGGGTGCGTGGGAAATGTCTCGGAACACAAATAACGCCTTCCCGACTTCCTACTGGGAAGCGAGAGGACTGAAAAGTCTGCTTTCTCGTTATCTAGAGTTTTGTCAACCTTTTGGAACCGCCGTATGCGGACCCGCATGTACGGTGGTGAGAGGTCGGGGGTTAGCCGCCCCCTCCTACTTGATCGATTTTGCATCGGCTTTCCGTCCCGGTTCGCGCATCGTTCGTTCGGCATGCTCAGCCATGTTCAGCATATGGCCGGCCCGGCCGTCTTGACACGTTTTCCGTTTCATGCCACAAATGAATACACAGCTTGCAAAGCTGTAACCTTTTGAGGAGGGATTCATCGAATGAGTCAGGAGCAGCGGGAAAAATTGTATGCCATGCTCGGCGATCTGCCGCCGAAATCGGCCTTGACGAGCAAGCTCGTCGCCATCGAGGACAGGGAAACGTACGTGCTGGAGAAGCTGACGCTCGGATTGAACGGCATCGAACCGGTGCCGGCTTATTTCGTCAAGCCGAAGCATGCGGAAGGGCCGTATCCGGTCGTTCTCTTCCATCACTCCCACGGGGGAAATTATCGGTTGGGGAAAGACGAGCTGATAAATGGAAACGTTTACTTGCAGCATCCGCCATATGCGGAAGCGCTTGCGAGACAAGGATATGCGGCGCTGGCGATTGACGCCTGGGGGTTCGGGGAACGAAGCGGCAGAAGCGAAAGTGAAATTTTTAAAGAGATGCTTTGGCGCGGACAAGTGATGTGGGGGATGATGGTATACGACAGTCTCCGGGCGGTCGAATACGTGATCGGACGGGCGGATGTAGATGCTGCCCGAATCGGAACGATCGGCATGTCGATGGGAAGCACGATGGCGTGGTGGACCGCCGCGCTGGAACCGCGGATTCGCGTATGCGTGGACCTGTGCTGCCTGACCGACTTTCAGGCTCTGCTCGAAACGCGCGGACTGGACCGCCACGGCATCTATTATTACGTCCCTGGCCTTCTGAAGTCGTTCACGACGGCATCGATCAATGCGCTTATCGCGCCGCGTCCCCATCTCAGCCTGGCGGGGATTTACGATCCCTTGACGCCGGCGGCCGGGCTCGACCGGATCGAGGCGGAGCTTGACCGGACATACCGGCAGCTTGGCGCGCCGGAAGCCTGGAAGCTGCTCCGCTATCCGACCGGCCATTACGAGACGGCGGAGATGAGGGCGGAGGCGATGGCTTTTCTGGCCAAGTGGCTGTAGCGGCGGCGAAGGCGAACGAGGAGGGATATGATGCGTGCCATTCGCCGTCCGCTGCCGATTCTGGCGCAACTATGGGCGGGAATGTTTCTGATTGCGGTGCTTGTGATCGCGTTGACGATTTTTTTCAATTACCGTTTCAATTCGCAGACGATGCTGAACCGGATGGCCGACAATACCCAGGAGTCGGTCGAGCAGCTTTCCGACAAGATCGATGTGCTGTTGCGCCAGTACGACCAATTCGCTCATCTCGTCGTATTCGACAGCCGGGTGCAGCGGACGCTGGCCGAATCGGGATACGGCCGTGAGGAGCCGGACGCTGTCGGCTTGAACCGTTATCTCGGGGAAAGAACGCGCCATATTGACGGCGACATGCTCATTCATCTGTTCGACACGGCCGGCCGCGCCTATGCGTCGACCGACGCGCTGCAGCTGTTCTGGCGCAATTATGACGAAGTCGCCGCCATTTCGTGGTACGCCAAAATGGCGACGATGGACGGCCATATGCTGTGGGTATACGGGCCGGCATGGCGGGACGGGGAAATTCCGGCCATTATCGGGGCGAGAAAAATCAAAAATGCGGACGACCTGCATATTGTCGGGGATCTGTTCGTCGTCGTGCCCGTGGACAGGATCAACCGGGTCATTGCCGAAACGCCGCCGCCGATCGAACGGAAAGTGCAGGTGATGGACCCGCTTGGCAACATCGTTTATTCGACCGTCCCGGATGAGATCGGGACGGCCGCCGATATCGGGCTGTTCGCCAAATTCGCAGGCAGCGGGCCGCTCTTCTTCGACTGGACGACGCGGGAGGAGGGGCGGCGCGTCTACGTTACCTATGCGAAGTCGGCGTATTCCGGCTGGACGACGATCGCCTACTTCGACCGTGAGGCCGTATATAGTGATACGACGCGTATGTGGGGCGCCGCGCTGCTGACGATCGCTTCGGGCGCGGCGCTGGCGCTCATTCTCGTCGGCTATTTCGCCTGGACGCTGACGAAGCCGATCCGGCAGCTGGCGCTTGGCATGAACCGGCTCGGCAGAGAGGGGGTGCGGCCGCTCGGCATGCGGTTCGCCAGCATGGAAATTTCGCTGCTGTACGCCAACTACAACCGGATGCTCGACCAGCTGAAGGAGCTGATCGACCGGCTGTCGGAGCAGCAGATCAGCGTACAGCGGGCGCAGCTGGTTGCGCTGAAGGCCCAGTTTCGCCCGCACTTTTTGTACAATTCGCTCAATTTGATTTATTGGACGATCGAGGACGGCAGACCCCGCGAAGCGCAGGACATGACGATTGCGCTCGGCGAGCTGCTGCGCTACAGCGTTCATCCGTCGTCCGAGCTTGTGACGCTGCGCGACGATCTCGATCAGCTGGAGCGGTATCTGTTTTTGCAGCGCGCCCGTTACGGCGACCGTTTCCGCTTCGAGCTGGAGACGGAGGAAGGACTGGGCCGCCAGCGGGTGTTCCGCCTCATGCTGCAGCCGCTCGTCGAGAATGCGTTCCGCCACGGGCTCGAGCGGAAGCCGGAAGGCGATTGGCTCATCCGCGTCCGGATCAGGCGCATGGACGGAACGATGCACTGCACGGTCGAGGACAACGGGGCGGGCATGGAGGCCGGCCGGCTGAGAGCGCTGGAAGCGAGCATCGCGCTGGAAAGAAGGGAAGACGCCAACGCCGGCGGCATCGGGCTGTCGAACCTGCATCACCAGATCCGCTCTTTCTTCGGACCGCCGTACGGTTTGCGGCTGTTCGCCAGCCCGCTTGGCGGATTCGGCGTAACGTTGACGCTGCCGCTGAACGAAGACAAGGAAACCGGCCAGGACAAGCTTATGCATGGCGGGCGGGCCGCCGGCGCCGGAAAGGAAGCGTACGACGAAGCCGGAGCGGGCGCTGGCCAAGCGGGGGAAGCGGAAAGGGGGGATGCCGATGATCGCTAGGAAGGCTGCCGCCAGACTGCCGTCGCCGATGGCGCTGACGATGTGGATGACGCTGATGACGCTGACGGCGCTTCTCAACTCCTGCATGCCGCAGGCTTCGCTGCCCGAACTCAGGTCGCGGCCGGAGCAGAAGACGCTTGCGATCTGGCTGTGGCAAGGAAACGGAATGGAAAAGCTGATTGAAGATTATTCGCAGCTTAGGCCCGATATCGATGTCGAAACGGTGTACGTCCGGTATGAGGACGTCGTGCCCAAGCTGTTGTCCTCGTTTGCCAGCCGTTCGGGGGCGCCGGACCTCGTCCTGCTCGATGCGGACCAGATCGGCGAGGCTGAGGCGTTTCGCGGATATTTTCACAATCTGTACGATTTCGGCGCCGACCGGAACCGGTATCTGGACTGGAAGCGGGAGCAGGCGGAACTGGACGAAGGACGGTTTCTGTTCGGTTTGCCGGCGGATATCGGCCCGGTGGCGATCGCGTATCGCCACGATCTGTTTGCCGAAGCCGGACTGCCGTCCGGCCGCGAGGAGGCGGCGGAAGCGCTGAGCGATTGGGAAACGTTGGAGCAATGGGGCTTGAAGCTTCGCCGGGAGATCGACGTGGCGTTGGTCGATAACGTGACGAGCGTATATACGGCATCGTTGCACGAATACAGCACGCAGCCTGCGAGCCGATCCGGCTCCGGGGAAACGGATAAGGACGGCCGGCTGGCGCTCATCCGGAAAGCGTGGGATCGTGCCGTCAGGTTCCACAGCCTCGGTCTGAGCGCCGGATTGCCGTCGCGGACGCCGGATTGGGCGCGCGGCGCGGTTGAAGGCCGCTATGCGGCCGTCATCGGACCGTCATGGCTTCACGGGGCGATGAAGACGAATGCGCCGGCAACGTTCGGCAAGTGGGACATGATCCGAACGCCGGAGGGGCCGTCGATTATGGACGGTACGTTTCTGGCCGTGCCGGCGACGAGCCGGTATCCGGAGGAGGCTTATGCGCTGGCGGATTGGTTGACGTCGCCGGATCGGCAGCTCGACGGGTTTCTGCAGAGCGGAAACTTTCCCTCTACCCCCCGATTGTACGGTTCCCCGGAACTGAGCGGGCTGCAGGACCCGTTTTTCAACAATGCCCCGACAGGGCAAATCTACACATCCGCCGTGCTGCATTACCGGGGCCCGGCGATTCGAACGGAACAGCGCGTCCGTACGATCGAAGGGGAAGCCGCGGTCCGGGAGGCGCTGCGCCGTCTGGAAAGCGAAAACGCCGATCCGGAACGGCTGTGGGCGGAAGCGGAGAAACAGATCGCCGGTCATTGAAGGAGGAATGCCATGTTTACTGTACTTGTCGTCGACGACGAGCCGAACGTGCGGGCGCCTGTGCGGCGCATGCTGTCGCAGATGGAAGGCGCGGACCGGGTGCTGGAGGCGGCTGACGGGAAGCAGGCGCTGGAGCTGCTGAAGCGGCATGAGGTGCATCTTGTTATTACGGACATCCGGATGCCGGGAATGGACGGGCTGGCGCTGGCCGCCACGATTCGCGGCCGCTATCCGGACACGGAAGTATACGTGTTGACCGGATATGCCGAATTCGAATACGCCCAGCGGGCGGTCGAGCACCGGGTATCGGGCTACCTGCTCAAGCCGCTTTCCAGACATAAGCTCGCGGAAGTGTTCGAAGCGGCCAGCCGCAAATACCGGCTCCGACGCCACTCCTATCAGGTCAATACGATCCGCAGCAAGGCGCTGCTGGAGAAGCGGGTACACGATCTGCTGCACGGCGTTCCGCTGCCGCAGTTTGACGAGGGGCTCATTCCGCCCTTCGAGCGCATCGCGCTGATCTCCTTTTCCACAAAAGATTTGCGGTCGTTCGGCGAAACGTCGGTCCGCTCCTTCATCCGGAACGGCGCATACGACGCGTTCTGCAGGCTGGGCGTGCCCGTCGTTTGCATGGAAGAGCGGCTGGTGTCGATCGTGCTGTTCGCCGTCTCGTTCGACCGGGAAGCCTGGGACCGCCAGACGGCGGAAACATCCGCCTGGATGGAGGACAAGCTGCGATTGCCGATCCGGACCGGCTGCGGCGGGTCGACCCGGGAGCTCGCAGATCTCAGCCTGATGTATATCCGCAGCATGGTGAAGCTCGGTTTCACCGAGGTGTCCCGCCGCGGCTCCGAAGCCCGTTTGTCGCCTATCGTCCGCAGTTTGCTCGATTACGTGCGCAGCGAGTATGCCGGAAGCGCCTTGCTCGCCGATTTCGCCGAAGCCCGGCAGGTGAACGCCAATTATTTGAGCAACCTGTTTCATCAGGAGACGGGCATGACCTATACGCAGTATCTTACCCATTACCGTCTGACCGAAGCGAAGCGGCTGCTGCGCGAAACGAATCTGAGAATCTATGAAGTGTGCGCGCTGACCGGCTACCGCGATCCGGCTTACTTCAGCCGTCTGTTCAAAACGGTCGTAGGCTTGTCGCCGAACGATTACCGCCTCGGTACGCCAAATACCTGACCAGTACAATTACCTAACAATAGTTCAAGAAATCGAAGATTCGTCATCTGTCGCCCCGGATGCCCGAAACCTATACTTTTTGTCAAGGCTTACTTCGCAAGCCTGTCGATCATAAGAGGGGAGTGTTGCGGATGAAACGATCGGGAAGGCGCAAACCTTGGATGCTGGCGATACTGGTTATGGCGTTGCTGCTGTCGGCGTGCGGAAGCGGAGGCGATCCGGCGGATTCGGCCGGCGCCGAGCCGGAGAAGAGCGGCGAGAAAGTGAAGCTTCAGATGTGGTTTTGGCAAGGGGCGGCCTTCGAAAAAATTATTCCGGAGTTCAACAGGCTAAATCCCGGCATCGAGGTCGTACCGCAAATTTACAAATGGGAGGATGCGCACAAGAAGCTGCTGACCGCCATGTCGGCCGGTTCGGGCGCTCCCGATATCGCGATGGTCGATATTTCGCAGTTGGACCAGTTTCTGAAATATCCGGACAAGTTCTACGATCTGAATGAATTCGGGGCGCAGGAGCTGGCGGGCGACTATCTGGAATGGAAATGGAAGCAGTCCATGGTCGGGGACAAGCAGCTCGCTTTGCCGACGGATATCGGTCCCATGGTGCTCTATTACCGGGCAGACCTGTTCGAGCAAGCGGGCTTGCCGTCCGAGCCGGAAGAGGTGGCGGCGCAAATTCAAAACTGGGATCAATTTCTCGAAGCGGGCAAAGTGCTGAAAGAAAAGACCGGCGCCGTTATTCTCTCCAACCCTTACGAGCTGTACGGCGCGATTCGCGATCAGGGCGACCAGCTCTACTTTGACGAGGAAGACCGGTTAATTATCGAGGAAAATCCGCAAATCAAGAAAGCGCTGTCGTACTACATCAAAGCGCGGGAAATGGGAATTGCCGGCGCCTACGATCAGAAGAACGCGCTCCCGGAATATTCGGCCGCGCTGAACTCCGGCAAGATCGCCACCTACATTTCGGCCGCCTGGGGACGCGGACATGTCGAGACGCGCGCGCCGGACACGAAGGGCAAGTGGCGTGCGGCGAAAATTCCCGAAGGAACGGGCAACATGGGCGGTTCGTTCCTGCTCATTCCGAAGGAAACGAAGCATGCGAAGGAAGCGTACAAGGCGATTTCCTGGCTGCTTGCTCCGGAGCAGCAGCTGGAGGTCGCGAAGCTGACGGGCAACTTCCCGTCGACGCCGTCGGTTTACGGGGACGAGTTGTTTACGAACCAGGGCTTTGAGTTCTGGGGCGGACAGAAGCTCGGCGTGCTGTTCGCCGAGGTCGCCAAGGACGTCAAGGTGCAGCGCAAAGGCCCCAATTATCAAACGGTGGAAGACATTATCAGCGACGGCATGCAGGCGGTTACGGTCGACAAGTCGAAGGACCCGGAAACGGAATTTTGGGCGCTTGTGGAGAAGGCGAAGACGAAGCTCCAGAACAAGTAATCAACGAAGCCGGCGAAAGCGGGCGGGCAAGGCTAGGGGCCGATCCGATATGCGGTTTCCCGGCTCTTGTCCGCCGCCGCTGACGCCTGTCCGATCCGAATTGTCGAAGGAGGGATGGCAGCTTGAAGGGATGGAGAAAATACGCCGCTCCTTATGCGATGATTTCGCCTTTTTACCTTTTGTTTCTCGTGTTCGGGCTGTTCCCGATCCTGTTCTCGATTTACTTGTCGTTTCACGCATGGGACGGGCTCGGGGAGATGAAGTACGTCGGCCTGCGCAACTTCCGGAATTTGCTTGCAAACGATCCGGATTTCTGGAAGTCGGTCGGCAACACGTTCGTCATCTGGTTTTTATCGACGCTGCCGCAGCTGTTTCTGGCGCTTGTGATCGCCTTTCTGCTGAACGCGGGCCTTTATGAAGTTCAAAGATTTTTTCCGGGCGGTCTTTTTTCTGCCGAACATTACTTCGATCGTGGCGGTGGCGATTATATTCGGATCGTTCTTCGGCACGCAGTTCGGCCTGATCAACAGCCTGTTTCAGGCGCTCGGGCTTGAACGGATCGACTGGATCAACGATACGTTCTGGGTCAAGGTCGCCATTTCCCTGATGGTCATTTGGCGCTGGACCGGCTATAACGCGATCATCTATCTGGCAGGCTTGCAGGCGGTGCCGGGCGATCTGTACGAGGCGGCGACGATCGACGGCGCGAGCCGAACGCAGCAGTTTTTCCGCATTACGCTGCCGCTGCTCCGTCCGATCATTCTGTTCACCGTCATCCTCTCGACGATCGGCGGCATGCAGCTGTTCACCGAGCCGATGATTCTCGTCGGCAATACGGGAGGAGCGACCAAAGGCGGACTGACGCTCGTGCTTTACCTGTACAGCCAGGCGTTCGGCAATCAGCTGTTCGGCTACGCTTCGGCCATCGCATGGATGCTCTTCCTGATCATCGGCGTCTTCTCTTTTCTGAACTGGAAATTTATTTCGAAAGGGGAGACGCATTGATGGGAACGGCGAACCATGAAGGCGTGCCGCTTCAGCCGAATGCGGGCGTGCCCGGGACGGGCGGCATATTCAGGGGAAGACTGGCGGAAAGGCTCGGTACGATCGGCATTTACGCCGGTATGTTGGCCGGCGCCGTCCTCTCGCTCTTTCCGTTTTATTGGCTGCTCGTCATGGCTACCGCGACGACCTCGGATATATTCCGGTTTCCTCCCCGGCTGCTGCCGGGCGACCAGCTGCTGGTCAATATCAACAAAGTGCTGGATCATGTCGGGTTCTTCCAATCGTTCGGCAACAGCGTTGTCGTGGCGGGCGTCCATACGCTGATCGTTCTGTTTTTCTGCTCGCTGGCGGGCTTTGCGTTCGCCAAATTCGAATTTCCGGCGAAAGGCTTCCTGTTCCTGTTCCTGCTTCTGACGATGATGATTCCGCAGCAGCTCGGCCTCATTCCCCAATTCATCATTATGCAGAAGCTCGGCTGGATCAACGAGCTGAAGGCGCTTATCATTCCGGGAGCGGCGAATGCGTTCGGCATCTTCTGGATGCGCCAATATTCCCAGTCGGTCATTCACGACGAATTGATCAACGCCGGCCGGATCGACGGCTGCAACTCGTTCGATCTGTACTGGCGGGTGGCGCTGCCGATTTTGCGTCCGGCGCTGGCGACGCTCGGAATCATTACGTTTCTCGGGTCCTGGAACGATTATTTATGGCCGCTCGTCGTCATCTCGGTGCAGGAAAAATTTACGATCCAGATGCTCATCGCCTCGATGAACGGCGTATACAGCACGGACTATTCCATGGTTATGGCCGCTACGTTAATGGCGACGGTTCCGCTGATTGTCGTGTTCAGCCTGTTCAGCCGGCAATTTATCGCCGGGTTGATGCAAGGCTCGGTCAAGGATTGACGGAAGGGAAACGATTTTCACGTCTTTTCTGAAAATTTGAATAATAAGGTTGACATTCGCCGAACCGCGTGGTACCATGGCCTCACCTTGTAATCGAATCGGATGCCTGGTCTTCGGATGCCGGTAAGTAAGGCTGCGATTCGCAGCCTTTTTCTCGTGCCGCCGGGAGAGGAAAGGTCCGCATCAGCCGATCCTCAAGACCGCACCCGGGAAAGGAAGGGACAGCTATGCTTCAGTCGTATCGCATGTTCGCTTCGTCACCGGTGTTCCGGCAGACCGGCCACATAAGCTGTGGCGCCCCTTGTGCGCCGCACTGCCGCCATGTCTCGGGAATCCTTGCCCAAGACAGCGAAGCCGATTGCGCTTCGGCAAGGCGTGAGACGCTGAAGAGGCTGCCTGTCATGACCGTGTTGCGAGTCATAGAACGATGGACGAGCGGCGTTGCTGCCCGGACATGGACGCAATCCTGCCTTGTTGGCGGGGGGACGCCGTGTCCGGGCCGTTTTTTTCCGTAACTGCCTGGGACGGCATACTCGATTATGCTTGCCGCAGCGCATACAACGCATACTAGGAGCATATGGCGTGCATACGAAAACGGGGTGAGACCATTGCGATTTCAAAATTTAAGCGAAAGCGGCATGACCGTTACCGATGTGCAGGAACGTATTATACGGTTTATCGAGCGCGACCCCAAAGCCTCCTATCAGTTTGCGATCGGAACGGACAGTCAGGTGCACCGGAGCCATACGAAGTTCGCGACGGGCGTTGTCATTCACCGATTGGGCAAAGGCGCGTGGGCCTGCTACCGGCAGACGGTTATTCCCCGCGAGCTGACCTCCATCCGGGAGAAGCTGACGCTGGAGACGACTTTCTCGCAGCAGGTGGCACAATGGTTCGACGAGGACTTTATCCGCAGGATGGAAGAGGCTTTGCTGCCGTACGTCTACCAGGGGGCGATGCTGCAGACGTATATCGACATCGACGCCGGCACCGAGCCGATCGTCAACAAAACGTCGCTGTATGTGCAGGAGATGATCAATCGCGTCGAATCGACGGGACTGTACGTTCCGCGCGTCAAGCCCGATTCGTACGTCGCTTCCGCCTATGCGAACCGGTATACGAAGAAGCCGGCGAGCATCGTCATGTAGCGGCCCGCAAAAATCTTCAATTAAAGGGATGGGAATAATATCAGTTTCACGCTATAATTGAGGGTGTAAATTTTGCGATAAAGGAGTTCAATCATGGAAAAAGTTCTGATTTTCGGCCACAAAAATCCGGACACCGATTCGATCTGTTCCGCCATTGCATACGCCGATCTGAAAACCCGGCTGGGCCAAAACGTCGAGCCCGTTCGCCTCGGAAGCGTGAACGGCGAGACGCAATACGCCCTCGACAAGTTCAAGGCGGAGGCGCCGCGTCTCGTCGAGACGGTTGCCAACGAAGCGAAAGGCGTCATTCTCGTCGACCACAACGAGCGTCAGCAAAGCGCTTCGGATATCGATAAAGTGCAGGTGCTGGAAGTCATCGACCATCACCGGATCGCCAACTTCGAGACGAGCGGTCCGCTGTACTACCGCGCCGAGCCGGTCGGCTGCACGGCGACGATTCTGAAGAAGCTGTACAAGGAGAACGGAATCGCCATTCCGCAGCAGATCGCCGGCCTGATGCTGTCCGCGATTATTTCCGACTCGCTGCTGTTCAAATCGCCGACCTGCACGGAAGAAGACGTGGCGGCTGCCCGCGAGCTGGCGGAAATCGCCGGCGTCGATGCCGAAGCGTACGGTCTCGAAATGCTGAAGGCCGGCGCCGACCTGAGCGACAAGACGGTAGCCGAGCTGATTTCCCTCGATTCGAAGGAATTCCAGATGGGAGGCGCCAAAGTCGAGATCGCTCAGGTGAACGCCGTGGATACGAACGACGTGCTTTCACGCCAGGCGGAAATCGAGGCCGCGCTCTCCCGGATTATTGAGGAGAAACAGCTCGATCTGTTCCTGTTTGTCGTAACGGATATTCTGAACAACGATTCGATCGGGCTGGCCCTCGGCCGTGCCGCCGATGCTGTCGAGCAAGCCTACAATGTGAAGCTGGACGGCAACAAAGCGGTGCTGAAAGGCGTCGTCTCCCGCAAATCGCAAATCGTGCCGGTGCTGACCGACACGTTCAACAAACGCGCTTAATGTAAATATGGCTTTGCTGCAACAGGCTGTCCGGCAACAGGTTTTGATGTCCGGACAGCCTGTTTTGCCTTGTCCGGCCAACCGTCGGCCGTCGGCCGCCGCGCCGCTTGGCCGCTTGCGCGATCAAGCTTTGTTTCAATCGGTCCGGGATATCGGATACAATGGGGATATTCGGTTCATGAAAGGGAGATGAGAACATGGCTTTCATGCAGTGCGATTTCTTTTCCGAAACGCTCGGCCTGTCCGTATCGATGAACGTCATTGTGCCGCAGAAGACCCGTTCGCAGATCGGCATGGAAGGAAAGGCGTCAGCCGACAGGCATCCGACGCTCTATTTGCTGCACGGGCTGTCGGACGACCATACGATATGGATGCGCCGCACCTCGATCGAGCGTTATGCGGCAGAATACGGTCTGGCGGTCGTCATGCCGGCCGTCGGCAGAAGCTTCTATACCGACGCGGTACAGGGGGCCAAATACTGGACGTTCGTCAGCGAAGAGCTGCCGGCGCTCGCCCGCTCGTTCTTCCCGCTGTCGGATGCGCGGGATGCGAATTTCGTCGCCGGCTTGTCCATGGGGGGATACGGCGCCATGAAGCTCGGTCTTCGGCGTCCCGACCTGTTCGCGGCGGCGGCAAGTCTGTCGGGCGCCCTCGATGTCGCGGAGCTTGATGCGGACCGCGTCACGATGAGCCAGGCGGAATACCGCCGCATCTTCGGCAGCGGCGAAGAGGTGCGCGGATCGGACAACGATTTGTTCGCGCTGGCCGAGCGTCTGTCCCGCTCTAGCGGACCCAGGCCGAAGCTGTTCCAGTGCTGCGGTACGGAAGATTTCCTGTACAGCCATAATATCCGGTTCCGCGACCATGTCCGCTCCCTCGGACTCGACCTGACATACGAAGAAGAGCCGGGGGGCCATGAGTGGGGCTATTGGGATATGAAAATCAGACGGGTGCTCGAATGGCTGCCGCTTCAGCGGTAGTTTCATCTTCGACACGGATCCAAAACGATACGGGCGTCCATGTGAGGCAATCATCGATTTCGGTACGACAGCCTGCAGGCAGCTGGCTGCATAAGAAAAGGAAGTCCATCCGGCGGACTTCCTTCTCTTTATGCGTATACATGTGGCGCGTGCCAAGCTTGTCCTTTACAGGACGCGGCGGGCGGTCGTGTAATTTTTGCTCCACCAGCCGGATTTGATCGTGCTGATGGTCACGCCCGGATCGCCATAAGTGTGAATGATTTTGCCGTTTCCGATATAGATGCCGACATGATGGATCGGCGAATAGAAAAATACGAGGTCGCCAACCTTCAGGTTGCTTTTGGACACGTACTTGCCGACTTTGGATTGTGCCTTCGACGTGCGGGGGAGGTTGATGCCCGCGGCTTTCTTCATGACATGCTTCACGAATGACGAGCAATCAAAATAACGGGTCGTACTGGTTGACGCGCCGAACCGGTACGGGGTTCCCAAATATTTTTTCGCTGTCGATACTATTTTTGAAGCAGTTGAACTGCTGGCTGCGCTCGCTTGTTGTGCCGGCATTACCGGGACAGCCGAAGTGAAAGCGATAGACAGACCGAGTGCAGTCGCCGCGAATAATTTTACCAAACGATTCCATTTCATGAGAAAGTTCTCCCATCCTTTCCTGATATATCTTGAACTTGCAAGTTTCTAGTACTACCTTACCATAACCGGAACCTGTAAGCCTTTTCCTATGAGACAAAAAACCTTTCCATTCCAGCGATTATACGTATTTCTAAAAAATAAATGAGAATATTCTCAGCATGAAATCGAAAGGATTAAAGTCTTATGACTTTTATCCTGATTCTATAGTAAACAATGAACTTGTTTCCTTTCCAAAGAACGATGATTATTTCTCAAAAATGATTTATTTGTAATTATATGGGTGTTTGTTGAAAAGAGGGGTTAGCGTACCGTAAGGGCATAATATCGCATATCGGGAGGAGTGTCGCCGGATCCCGTCGCAGGATCCTGCAGCATAACAGCAGAACGGATAGAGGCTGAACCGGACGAAACCGGGCGTTGCCGTACGCAAGCGGAACGCTGTCAAGATGAATGAACCGGCGCAATATCAGCCCGGCCATAACGCGCAGGCCGGCCCGCTGCCGGGCGCGCCCGTCTTATGTCCAACGGGCGGCCCAAACCTTCATCTGGTGGATGATCGGATGCAAATCATGCCCTTTCGGCGTCAGCGTATATTCGACGGTGACCGGAACGGTCGGGTATACGCGGCGCTCCAGCACGCCTTTCTCTTCCAGATGCCGGAGCGTGCTGGTCAGCGCACGCGGGCTGATCGCGGGGATATGGCGCTGCAGCTCGCCGAAACGCTTCGTGCCGCAGAACAGCTCGCGAAGAACGAGAAACGCCCATTTACCGCCGATCACGTCCAACGTTTTTTCGATGTTGCATTCGATGACGGACGGATTTTTCGGCACATGATTGCTTTTGCTCATCTGAACGGCCCCTTTCCCTGACAGGATTCGTTGTGTCAAGTATACTGAAGTATAGTAGATATCGTTAGGATAATATCATGAAACGGCTTTCACTTCTTTCAATATTATACGAACTTTTATACAATGGTAAAGAGGTTGATAAATATACATAAAAAGATTGCGGTTCCAGAGGATGGATCGAAAGGGGAGGGTGGCAAATGAAATACAGGAGACTCGGCGGAAGCGGATTGAAAGTAAGCGAGATCAGTCTTGGCAGCTGGCTGACCTATGGCGGTTATGTCGAGCGGCAGCAGGCGGTGCAATCGATTCATACCGCGTATGGACTTGGCATTAATTTCTTCGATACTGCCAACATCTACGAGCGGGGCGCGGCCGAAAAAGTGCTGGGGGAAGCGCTGAAGCAATATCCCCGCGAGTCTTACGTGCTCGCGACCAAAGCGTATGGGGTCATGGGCGACGGCCCGAATGACCGCGGATTGTCCCGCAAGCATATTATCGAGCAGTGCAACGCCAGTCTGAGACGGCTTGGCCACGATTATGTCGATATCTTTTATTGTCACCGGTTCGATCCGGAGACGCCGCTGGAAGAGACGCTGCGGGCGATCGACGATTTGATCCGTCAAGGAAAAGTGCTTTATGCGGGTGTCAGCGAATGGACGGCGGCGCAAATTACGGAAGCGCTCAATATTGCGGACCGCCGGTTGCTGGACCGCATCATCGTCAATCAGCCGATTTACAATATTTTCGAGCGGTATATCGAGAAGGAGATCATTCCGCTCTGCGAGCAGCGGGGCGTCGGGCAGGTCGTTTATTCGCCGCTTGCGCAAGGCTTGCTTGCCGGCAAGTATTCCTCTGCTACCGAAGTTCCCGAAGATAGCCGGGCTGCCAAGCTGGATTGGGTGCGCAAACAAATCAGCGAAGACAAGATCGCGAAGGTGAAGCGGCTTGAGGGCGTCGCGCAAGAAATCGGCCTGACGGTCGGTCAGCTTGCCCTCGCCTGGATATTGCGGCAGCCGAATGTCGCGAGCGCCTTGATCGGCGCGAGCCGCCCCGAACAGGTGAGGGAGAATGCCCGGGCTTCCGGCGTCGAACTGTCGGCCGAAACGATCGAGCGAATCGAAGAGATTCTGAAAGACGAATAAAAAATCGGAACGGATCGTTCGAAGGCAGCTGCCTCCGAACGATCCGTTTTGCATTCGTACATCGCCACAATAAAAATATGAAGAAATTGTTTAAATACGAACAATCGGTTTTGGCCGCGAAGGCCGATGCTACTTGTATTGCTGCTGGCCAGTCCGGATCAGCGTATCCGGTGCCGACGAGCGCTGGGCGCCGGCGGCCCGCTGCGCTTCGCTCGGGCGCGTCTTTTCTTCCTGCGGCGGAATGCTTGGCTTGTCGGCACCGGCCGCTCGCCGCTCCTTGATCCGCTGCAGCGGAGCGGGAACGTCGCCGACTCCGGCGAACTGGTACTTCACGAGCCGGTTAAAAGCTTCGGTATAAGGCTCAAGCGGCCTTCCCGCCCACGATTCTTTCGCATACTCGACCAGTTCGTTGACGAAATCCATATTGGCCGAAATATGGACTTCCTCGACAGCCGGAGCGAGCCGTCTGACAATGACGGCGACGCTTTGTTTCAGTTCGCCGGAAATCTGATTCAGGTCATTGACAGAGAAGTAAGAATTGTAAGGCGTCACCATCTTCCGGTTGTCCCAGTAAGAACTGCCTGTATCCGCGTTATAGACGCCTTCGTTCATCCCGGTATTGTTCTGTTCCCTCGAAGCCCTCCCGCCGCTGCGCAAGGTGCCGACAGCTGTCCAGTCGAGCACAAGGCCGACATACGCATTTTTGTCCGTCAGCATGACGACAGAGGTCGCAACGCCGTTCAGCTTCGCCACTTCCGATGAAAGCGCGCGGCTGTACTCAAAGTATCGATTGTCGTGCTGGCGGGGGTCGTTCGTCGTTGAGCCGTACATTTTGCTGCCGATTGTTTTCGGATCGCCTTTTTGGCGGGATCCGTAATCCAGGTCGCTGTCCTGGACTCTGCGCACATAATTGCACCCGGTTGTGGCGGCGAGCGCGATGATGACGGATAACAGAATCGCGGTGGTGCGGTACCTCATGGCCCGTTTGCCTCCCTTTCGTTTCTTTAACGTATAGGCTTTGTTCCCTCCGGCGAAATATGCGTGCATGGCGGATACATAATTGACCATGGATATGGTGCACAATGTAGGATAGAGTCTGGGACGGACTGCGGCAGTCCCGACGCCGCTTCAGCGGCTGCGAAAAGGGTTCGGCGACATTCGCGCAGCAGTGGAAAAACCGCGCCGGATCGGCAATTTTGACATCTTTGAGAACAATTTGTGAACTCCTTCCCGAACATTGACAAATAGGTACTACAACTTTATATTAAGTAAAGTAATTAAGTTGTACGAAGTTGGCAAAATGCATCATCGCACCACACAGTTCCCTTTGGCCATACCGCACAAAAACGCTTACATACCGCTTGCATTCATGAAGCGGGGTTTGTTTATGGGCAACTGTGAAAACGTAAAAAGTGGGGTTGATTAATGATGAATCGGTGGCATGCAGTAAAACGTCTCTTGCCGCTGCTCGCCGGAATGGCACTGCTGCTCTCCGCTTGCGGTCGTGCGGATCTGTCGGCGTTAAATCCGCAAGGGCCGGTAGCTGAAGAGCAGTTCGGTTTGATGAAACTGGCGATTACGATTATGTCCTTTGTCGTCATTGTCGTTTTTAGCCTCTCTCTGTACGTCATCGTGAAGTTCCGCCGGAGACGCGGCGACAATACGATTCCCGTTCAGGTTGAAGGCAATCACAAGCTGGAGATCGTCTGGACGGTTATTCCGATCATCCTGCTGATTATTCTGGGCGTGCCAACGGTTCAGTCGGTATTCGGTTTGTCAAAGGATTACTCGAAAGATCCGAACGCGGTTCAAGTTATCGTCACGTCCCATCAATACTGGTGGGAATTCGAATATCCGCAATTCGGCATCAAGACAGCGCAGGAAATGGTCATTCCAACCAATGCCAAAATTGCTATCGAAACGAAATCGGGAGATGTCAAGCACTCGTTCTGGATTCCCGCCCTGGCCGGCAAAATCGACTCGAACGCCGGCGCCAACGTGAACACGATGTACTTCGAAGCCCCGAAGCCGGGCGTCTATTTGGGCAAATGTGCTGAACTGTGCGGCCCTTCCCATGCACTTATGGACTTTAAGGTGAAGGCGGTGGACGAAGCTTCCTTCGACCGCTGGATCGCAGCGTTGAAGGAGCCGGTGGAACTTCCTGCCGATCCTGCCGTCCGAGAAGCCTTCATCAGCAAATGTCTGTCCTGCCACGCGGTCGGCGATCAGGGCGGCATGATCTATCCGAACCTGACGGGCATCGGCAGCCGGGAGACGGTTGGAGGCATATTGGTCAATACCGATGATGCGAAATACGCTAACGAAGGTACGGTTTATGAAAACTTGAAAAGATGGATCGAGGATCCGGACCAAATCAAACCCGGCAACGGAATGGGCAAAGTGGCGTTGACGGAGCAGGAGCTTGACGGCATAGCCAAGTATTTGTCGGAGCTAAAGCTTGATTATTAAGGATCGACAGAATATAGAAAAATCATCGGTGATTGAAGGAGGTCCCCACCTTGGCTCACGCAGCACACCCGGTTAAACGTTACCGCGGCCTGATGGATTGGCTGACGACGGTTGACCATAAAAAAATCGGCATTCTGTATTTGATTGCCGGCGGATTTTTCTTCCTGATCGGAGGGCTGGAAGCCATTCTGATTCGCATCCAGCTCTGGAAGCCGCTCAATAACTTTGTCAGCGCCGACATGTTCAACGAACTGTTGACGATGCACGGCACGACCATGATTTTCCTGGCAGCGATGCCGCTGCTGTTTGCGCTGATGAATGCGATCATTCCGCTGCAGATCGGCGCGCGCGACGTCGCATTCCCTTTTCTGAACTCGCTCGGATTTTGGACTTTTCTGTTCGGCGGTCTGCTGCTGAATGTCAGCTGGTTTACCGGAGGAGCTCCCGACGCCGGCTGGACTTCGTACGTGCCGCTCGCGGGAACGACTTACAGCGGAGATCATGGCGTAGACTACTATGTTATCGGTTTGCAGATTGCCGGTATCGGCACGCTGCTCGGCGGCATCAACTTTATGGCGACGATCATCAATATGCGCGCCCCGGGCATGAGCTTCATGCGGATGCCGATGTTTACGTGGACGGTATTTATTACATCGGCGCTGATCCTGTTCGCTTTCCCGGCTCTGACCGTCGGTCTTGCGGCGCTCATGTTCGACCGGCTGTTCGACGCCAATTTCTTCAATCCTGCCAATGGCGGGAACACGATTTTGTGGGAGCATATTTTCTGGATTTTCGGTCACCCTGAAGTGTATATTTTGATCCTGCCGGCTTTCGGCATCATTTCCGAAGTGGTCTGCACGTTCTCGCGGAAACGGCTCTTCGGATACAGCTCGATGGTTTTCGCGACGATGCTGATCGGATTTCTGGGCTTCATGGTTTGGGCTCACCATATGTTTACGACAGGGCTCGGACCGGTGGCGAACGCGTTGTTCTCGATCGCGACCATGCTCATTGCGGTGCCTACGGGCATTAAAATCTTTAACTGGATTTTTACCATGTGGGGCGGCTCTATCCGCTTTACAACGGCCAGCCTGTTCGCGATCGGATTTATTCCGACGTTCGTTATGGGCGGTGTAACCGGCGTTATGCTGGCTGCGGCGCCGGCCGACTTCCAGTACCACGACTCCTACTTTGTCGTAGCGCACTTTCACTACGTCATCGTAGGCGGATTGATTATGGGGATCTTTGCGGGCCTGCATTACTGGTGGCCGAAGATGTTCGGACGGATGCTGAACGAAACGATCGGAAAAATCACGTTCGTGACGTTCTTCATCGGGTTCCATATGACGTTCTTCGTCCAGCACTTCCTCGGTTTGCTCGGCATGCCGCGCCGGATCTGGACCTATCTGGACGGTCTCGGCTTCAACGGACTGAACCTGATCAGCACGATCGGCGCCATCCTGATGGGCATCGGCACGGTCGCCTTCCTGATCAATATCGTCATTACGGCGGCGAAACCGCGGAATGCCGCGGACGATCCGTGGGAAGACGGCCGCACGCTGGAATGGGCGATTTCTTCGCCTGCGCCGGAGTACAACTTTGCGCAAACGCCGCTCGTTCGCGGTTATGACGCGCTGTGGAAAGAGAAAATGGACGGCAACAAAGGCATGACGCCCGCCGAACCGCTGGGATCGATTCATATGCCTTCTCCGTCGATTCTGCCGTTCATTATGTCGGTCGGATTGTTCATTGCCGGTTTCGGTTTCATGTACCACAATTACTATATTGGCGCAGCCGGCCTCATTATCATGTTTGCCTGCATGGTGATCCGGTCCGTCAAGGATGACCACGGCTTCCATATTGAGCCGGACGAACTGCAGGGCAAGGGGGTAAAAGCATGAGCGCTCATTCACACGCAGATGGCAAGCTGCCGCACGAGCCCGAGAAGGCAACCCTGGAAGGCCGCAACAAGGTTCTGGGCTTCTGGCTTTTCCTTGGTGGGGAGACCGTCTTGTTCGGTACTCTCTTCTCGGCCTTCCTTGCGCTCCGCCATCAGGTGGGCGAAGGAAATCCGACAGGTCAGGAACTGTTCCAGCTGCCGCTCGTGGCGCTTGCGACTTTCCTCCTGCTGACGTCCAGCTTGACGAGCGTCTTCGCCATCCAGGCGATGCACCGACAGCAAACGAAGCAGCTTATTTCGTGGCTTGTCATTACGGTATTGCTTGGTCTCGGCTTTCTGATTCTGGAGATCTACGAATTTTATCACTATGTGCATGAAGGTCACGGCTTCACGACGAGCGCCTTCAGTTCTTCCTTCTATACGCTGGTCGGGTTCCACGGCGCACACGTGCTGTTCGGCATTTGCTGGATTTCGCTTCTGATCGGGCAGCTGATGAAAAAAGGGTTGACCGTCATAACGGCGCCGAAGGTTTACGTTTCGGCCATGTACTGGCACTTTATCGACGTCGTCTGGGTTTTCATTTTCACCGTCGTTTACTTGATGGGAAAGGTGGGCTGATCGATGGCAGCAGACAATCATACGCTGACAGAAGAGCGGCCGAGACGGCATAGGCTTGAAGGACCCCAAAAGCATGTTATCGCGTTTATCTTCTCGGTCGTATTGACGTTGCTGGCGTTTGCGCTGGTCATGTCCGGCGAGATGAACGAAACGTTCATTTACATCATGCTGGTGACGATGGCGATTTTGCAGGTCATTATTCAAATGGCATTCTGGATGCACATGAAAGACCGCGGTCATCTGTTTCCGATCATCGGTATTTTTGGCGGTGCCTTCGTCGCATTTACCTGTGTCATTATGGCACTTTATTGGGTTTGGTGGTAAGCAGCCGATCCATAATTGAAAAGAGGCGGGTCCAATCGGGCCCCTCTTTTTTTTAAAAATATAACGTCTCCTTGCGTTTGTGAAGGGAGGGATTGAGATGCTCGGTTTGGAATATTTCAGCTTTGAAGAGTTGTGGAGTCCGATGTTTTTCTTTTTCATGACGGCTGTCGTCATCGGCTATTTCTATATCATCGGGCCGTGGCGGTTGAAGCATGAGCCTGGCGAAGCGCCTGCGACAACAAAACAAAAAGTAATGTTCGTAACCGGCATATTGTTCTATTATCTGGCAAACGGCGGTCCGCTTGACCTGCTTGGCCATCTTCTGTTTACCGCTCATATGGTCAGTATGTCGCTTTCCTATCTGATTGCGCCACCGCTTATCCTGCTTGGTGTGCCCGCTTTCGTTTGGAGGCGACTGTTCGCAGCTCCTTTCTGGCGCAAATTTTCCGGATTGATGCATCCGATTCTGACGCTGCTCCTTTTTAATATTCTGTTTTCGATTTATCATGTGCCGCTTGTGCATGACTATGTCATGACCCATTTTATGGTGCATCGCTTGTATTATGTGGTGCTGTTGATCACGTCGATGATGATGTGGGCGCAGATCGCTTGCCCGGTTCCGGAGTGGAGCCGGCTGACCGATGTGAAGAAGATGGCTTACGTTTTTGCGAATGGCGCCTTGTTGACGCCTGCGTGCGCGCTCATTATTTTTTCCGGCAATACGCTGTACGGCACGTACAACGACCCGAACGTATGGGCGACCGCAATGGGCTATTGCGTCAGCGGGGACCCGGGCGATTTGTTGACCCGTTTTAACGGCGGTCCTCTGTTCTTTCAAATCTTGGATCCTTTGGAGGATCAGCAGCTCGGCGGTATCGTCATGAAGCTCGTGCAGGAAGTGATGTACGGGGCCATACTGGCTTATATTTTCAGCCATTGGTTCAAGCGCGAGCATACGGAGGACGATCTTCCGGGCGCCACTGACGGAGCGCATTAACCAGATTTTCATTTGCGAATATAGGTGGGATACCAGTGGAACATTTTTTGATTTTGCCGACGATCAGCACATCATTCATTATCATTAGCGCCGTTCTCGTCGCGATCGGTTGGCCGCTTGCCGCCAAGAGACGGCTGGAGGCGCACCGCAAAGTAATGCTGGCGGCGGCAGCGGCGGCCCTCGTTTTCTTTATCGTATACGTCTCGAGAACGATCTTCGACGGCAATACGCAGTGGGGCGGACCGGACAGCCTGAAGCCTTTCTATCTCGTTTTTCTGCTGTTTCATATCGTGCTCGCCACGATCGCGGCCGTATTCGGCATTACGACGCTGACGCTGGCCTTCAAGGAGAAATTCGCCAAGCACCGCCGATGGGGCAGGGTGACGGCCGTAATCTGGTTCGCCACCGCGATAACCGGCGTTATGGTTTATTTGCTGCTGTATATTCTGTATCCGGGCGGACATACGAAACCGCTTATCGACGCCATATTTGGCTAAGATTGCGACCATTGAATCTGGGAAGATCGGACGGGACGATGCCGCGGCATTCGTCCTGTTTTTTAACTCATTGTTCGAAACTCCCTCAGCGTCTCATGCCGGCAACCCATCACTCGCATCTCACTCGCGTCCCATGCCGGTATCTCATCAGACGCAACTTATCGACCGCAATTCATCGCCAACATCCCATTAGCCGTAACTCATCTCCGCATCTCGCGACCGTAACTCATCCCTCGCATCGTATCCCATTTACCGTAACTTATTGACCGCATCTCAACATTCGCGTCTCAACATTCGCATCTCAGCATCCGCATCTCAACATTCGCATCTCAACATCCGTATCTCAGCATCCGTATCTCAGCATCCGTATCTCAACATCTGTATCTCGACATCTGTATCTCAACATCTGTATCTCAACATTCGTATCTCATCGCTCGTGTCTCATCACTCGTGTCTCGTCACCCATATTTCACCGACCGCATATCTCGACCTCCAAGGATGAGCCGATGCTGGCCATTGTGTTGCGCGCGTCGCCCCCGTCGGTATACGGTCCGGGCACACATGCAGCAGCGCCGATACCATAAGAACACCATATTTACTGCATAACCGGCCCGCTCATCAGCTATTCGTCCGCCTTCAGCACTCGCTATTGGCGCTTGCCCAGACTCTCATTATTTGCGCGTAACTCATAATCGATGCAAAATTACAAAATACTGCAAATATGCATCTTTTAACGACGAAATCGGTTGATTTTGAAGAAATTCCTGCAAAAATACAGTTTTTTTAAGCCTCAACGGCTCTATCGCAAGGTTTCGGCATGAGAATAATGTACTTTTGCAGGAATTTTCTGTTATTACTAGATAATATAGAAAAAAGATGTATATTTGCAGGAATTCCCTTTAGATCCGTTCCGCCTGCCCCCGAAACTAGCAAAGCTGGCCTGGCATCAATCGGTTTCCTCACCGTGCGCGATTTGGAGCCCGACTAAAGTTTCGCACAGAAAGATTCGGCCCGGCAACAAAGCCCCATCCCAGCAACAAAGTCCCATCCCGGCAACAAAGCCCCATCCCAGCAACAAAGCCCCATCCCGGCAACAAAGTCCCATCCCAGCAACAAAGCCCCATCCCGGCATTAAAGCCCCATCCCGGCATTAAAGCCCCATCCCGGCATTAAAGTCCCATCACAGCATCAAATCTCCGTCAAAGCTCCGTCAAATCTCTGCTTTCCCGATCCGGTCAAACCCCAAGTTCGCGGTTCCATAGAACTTTCTCGCCGTTTGTTGACAGCAAAAAGATGCATGGTTATACTGTATATAAATATATACACAGTATGATGACCGGGACGTGAGGCATATGAATGACTGGCGAGGCGGATGGCGAATCGCCAAGCATGAATTGCGGCGAGATCGCATGGGGCTGATGTTTACGATTATTTTTACCGTGTATCTGACAGCCGTTACCTTCCCTCTGACCAAGGCGCTTTTCGCGGGACAGCCGGACGAGAGTTGGACTTGGGCGATCGATTTCATGATGCTAAGCGTATTGCCGAGCATGGGGTTTATGGTTAGCGGCTTCACGATGAAATATTGGAAGGACGACAGCTTTACGCGGAAACTGGCGTTATGGCGAACGATGCCGATATCGATCCCGCAGATCGTGACGGGCCGGTTGTTGTTGCTGTTCGTGGTGATGATCCCCATATTGTTCATTTACTTTATATCCCAGTACGTTATCGCGTTGGCTATAGGCCAGGCGCTGCCGTTATACCCTTTCGTTCTGTACGCTCTGTTCTGGAGCGGTTATTCCATCGCTTTGGCCATTCAATATGTCTATTGGGAACAATCGGTCAGCGGCAAAAAATATTTTCTGATCTGCAGCGTCTACCTTGTCATTATAGCGGTTTTGGTGGCTGTCTTGTGGTTTAGCGGCATCGGATTAACGAGACATCTTACAGCCTCGGTCAGCAGGGGAGAATGGTGGTATCCCGGCTCGGCGCTCGCCGCTGCGGCGTTGTCCGTCATGTTCGGCAGCCGCTTGATCGCCGGCAGCATCCGCAAGCGCGATCTGCTCGGGTAACGGACCGGGAACGAAGAAGGTGATGACTTGTGTGGCTGCCCATTCATATTAACGAGCAGAGTGCGGAACCGCTCTATTATCAGATCGAGGTTCAATTGCGCGCGCTCATCGTCAGCGGCCAGCTGGCGGAGGGGACGCTGCTTCCTTCGATCCGGGAATTGGCCCAGCTGCTCAAGTGCAGCGTAATTACCGTCCGGCGCGTCTATCAGGATCTCGAGAACGAAGGGTTGCTGCGCACCCGGCAAGGTACCGGCACATTCGTAGCCAAGGTCGATCGGACCGAGCGCGACCGTCAGCGATTGCAGGCCGTAATCGCGGCATTCGAAGCGGCGATCGAAGCGGGATTGCGGGTCCAATGCTCCGAAGAAGAGCTGCGTGCGGTATTCGAGGAGGCGCTGCGGCTGAAGATGGGTTCCCGGGACGGACCCGACCGGAGACGGGATGAAAACGACAGACACCTGCCTGGCGAGAAAACATGACGGGCCGACGAGAGGGGGCAACCATGATGGAAGAGAAGGTCGCGATATCGATGGCCGGCGTCGAGCAGAACCGTCCGCACTTCAAGCTCGGACCGCTCGATCTGGAAGTTCCTGCCGGTTATGTGACGGCGCTTGTAGGACCTAACGGATCGGGCAAAAGTTCGACGTTCCGCCTGTTGCTCGATTTGGCGAAACCGGAGAAAGGAACGGTGACGGTGCTCGGCAAGCGGGTGGGCGGCGGAGACGATGTGGAGCTGAAGCGGCGAATCGGCTACTTGCCGGAGAATACGAACAGCTTCGAAGACAGCCTGAAAGCCGAAGACAAGGCCGCTTTCGTCCGGCAATGGTATCCCGATTGGGATGTTAATTATTACCGGGAGCTGCTGCGCCTGTTCGAAATCGACAGCTCGCTGAAGCTCGGCAAGATGTCCAAAGGAATGCGCCGCAAGTTCGAGCTGGCGCTCGCGCTGGCGCATCGGCCGGAGCTGCTGCTGCTTGACGAACCGTCTTCCGGACTTGATCCGATCGCCTGGAAGAAGATGATCGGCGTGCTTCATCGCCATATGGAGCGCGGCGACCGGACGATCCTGATTGCGACGCATATTGTGGAAGAGGTGCGCAGGCTTGCCGACTATATCGTCTTTATGGATTACGGACGGGTATTGGGCATGTACGAGAAGGATGAATTGCTCAGCTCCTGGTCCGTCCTGTTCGTACAGGGCGAAGGCAGGCCCGAATGGCTGCTGCGTACCGTTCCCGGAGCGATCCGGACGGAGGAGGCGGGCGGAAACGTGCGGATCGTGACCTCCCGCGCGCAGCAGGCGGAACGATGGTGCGAAAGCGAAGGCTATCGGATCGTCGCCCGAAAAATGATGGAGCTTGACGATATTTTGGAAGCTATGATGGAGCTCGAGCGAGAAGGGGTCCGCTCATCATGAAGGAGAGGGGAGCAATCGAATGAAGCCATTGAAAGTGGAACGTGTCGTGAAAGAGTATGGAGACAAAACGGCGGTAAACGGTATCAGCTTTGAAGTGTCCGAAGGGGAGATTTACGGACTGCTCGGGGCCAACGGCGCCGGCAAAACGACGACGATGCGGATGGTCCTTGGACTGATCTATCCCGACAGGGGCAGCATTCTGTACAACGGGAAACCGTACAGCCCGCAACTGCTGCCGATGTTCGG
The DNA here is from genome assembly GCF_050481165.1 of Paenibacillus cisolokensis. Taxonomy (NCBI): domain Bacteria; kingdom Bacillati; phylum Bacillota; class Bacilli; order Caryophanales; family Paenibacillaceae; genus Paenibacillus; species Paenibacillus cisolokensis. Next base: position 22,785 of record NZ_JBCNFP010000053.1, on the reverse strand, counting down.
TTATCTTCCCGAAGAACGGGGAATGTATCCGAAGGTCAAAGTCAGCGACCAACTGATTTATTTGGCCCAATTGCGCGGCATGAAACCGAAGGATGCGGACCGCAATTTGAAATATTGGCTGGAGCGGTTCAATGTGCCGGAATATTACAACAAGAAGATGGAGGAGCTTTCCAAGGGCAACCAGCAAAAAATCCAGTTTATCGCGGCCGTCATCCATGAGCCGAAAATTCTCATTCTCGACGAAGCGTTCAGCGGTCTCGATCCCGTCAATGTCGAATTGCTGAAGTCGACGGTCAAGGAGCTGCGCGACAACGGAACGAGCATCCTGTTCTCGACACACCGGATGGAGCATGTCGAGGAGCTGTGCCGCAACATTACGATTTTGCACAAAGGGGAAGCCGTACTGCAGGGCAATTTGAAAGAGATCAAGAAGCAGTTTCCGCGGGAGCGGGTCATCGTCAGCGCGGACCATCCGATCGAAGGGCTCGACAGCATTCCGGGCGTACGGTCGGTCGTGCAGCATGAGAGCGGGTACGAGCTTTTGATCGATCATCCCGAGACGGCACAAGCGGTTCTCCGTCATGCGATGAGTCAAGGCGATCTGAACCGGTTCCAGCTGATGGAGCCGACCTTGAATGAAATCTTTATCCGATCGGTGGGTGATCACATTGAATAGTTTTCTCGCGGTAATCAACTTTACAGTCCGCAACAAGCTGAGGACCAAGTCGTTTGTCATCACGTCGATTATTTTCGCCCTGATCATTTCGATTGGCGTCAATCTGCCCTATATCATTTCGCTGTTCAATGACGATGACGGATCGAAGACGACGAATGTCGGCTATATCGAATCCAACGAACCTGAAATAACGGAAGCGCTGAAAAACTATTACGAACGGATGGATCAGTCGGATCTGAAAATGGTCGGTTTCCCGGATGCCGGTTCTCCGGAAGCCAACGAGCAGACGTTGAAAGACGCGATGCTGGAGAAGAAGATCAAAGGCTACATCGTGCTGGCGCCGGATGAGGCGGGCGGTTTCCCGCATGTAACATACAAATCCGAGGAAATGTTCGACACGAGCACCGCCTCCGCTCTTCAGACCGGTCTGCAAGCGGTAAAGCTTGAGGCGGTTTTGCAGCATGCCGGCCTGACCGAAGAGCAGAAGCAAGAACTGTTTACGCCGGTCGATGTCGAAACGATGCAAATCGCTCTGACCGGAACGGCCGCGGCGGGAGAAGGCAAAGACGCCGCTCAAAGTGGATTGTCGATGGGCTTCGTCTATGCGATGATGATTGTCCTCTTCATGGGAATCTTCGTCACGAGCCAGTTGATCGCCAGCGAAATTACAGCCGAGAAAAGCTCCCGCGTCATGGAGATTCTCGTCACCAGCGTTGCGCCGCTGAAGCAGATGTTCGGTAAAATTACCGGCATGTTTATTGTCGGTTTGCTGCAAATCGCGTTCTATGTAGCCGTATTCCTGGTCAATGTCAACTTGCCGCATAACGTCGATTTTCTGAAAAACTTCAACATTCATCTGTCGGACATCGATCCGCGGCTCTATGTTTACGCGATTTTGTTCTTCCTGACCGGCTATTTCCTGTATGCGACGCTGTATGCCGCCGTCGGCTCCATCGTCAGCCGTACGGAAGATTTGGCGCAGGCGCTTATGCCGGTTACGTTCCTGTCGCTGGGCGGGTTCTATATCGGCATCTTCGGTATGGGGACGCCGGATGCGATGATCGTCAAGGTCGCATCGTTCATCCCGTTCTTCTCGCCGTTCGCCATGTTTTTGCGCATCGGGCTGGCGTCGCCGATGTTCTGGGAGATTGCGCTGTCCTTCGTCATCCTGTTCGTCAGCATCTTCATCTTCGGCTGGCTGTCGGCGAAGATCTACCGCACCGGCGTCCTGATGTACGGCAAGCGCCCGACCTTCAAGGAGCTGCGCAAAGCGATGAAAGCTTATAAAGTTTAACGAACGGAGGAATTATTCGGAATATGTTGGAATGGCTGCAGCAAGCGGATGACATATGGCAGTACCTGGGGCTGTTCATCCTGGCGATTCTGCCCTGGATCGATATTTTCGTTGTGGTGCCGCTCGGCATTCTGTGGGGGCTGTCGCCGGTCGTCGTCAGCATTGTCGGTTTTGCCGGAAACTTTCTCATGATTGTACTGCTCGCTCTGTTTTTCCGCCAGCTCGCCGCATGGCGGCGGCGCCGCCGAGAGCGCAAAGGGATAACCGCCCCGACGAAGCGGGAGACGCGGGCGCGGCAAATTTGGGAGCGCTACGGTATTCCCGGTCTGTCGATTGTGGCTCCGATTCTGCTCGGGACGGATCTGGCCGCTCTGCTCGCCCTGTCGTTCGGTTCTTCGCGCATGCGCGTCGTCGTGTGGATGGGGGTCAGCCTGGTCATCTGGACGGTCATTCTCGCTCTAGGGTCGGTTTACGGCTTCGGCTATATGAAGTGGATCTAAGTTTATACGTTGCATTCATATCGTCTTCCGAAACGGGTCTTGCGGCGAACCGCCGAAGGCCCGTTTCGCATGTCGGCAGATCGGAGTAGCCTTTGCGGATAAAATTGTATTGACATGCTTAAATGTTCATGTTAAATTTCAAAATGATTATCATTCTCAACAAAGGGGACATGAATGGCATGAAGATGCTTGGCCGGTTTACTTTTTCTTCTGTTGCGGCTATTCTTCTTTTCATCCTGTTGACCGCATGCGGCGCCGGTTCGGGCAGCAGTGAAAACGGCAATACTGCCAGCCAGCCATCCGAATCGGCAGCAGCCGGGCAGTCGGAAGAGTCCGGGCAATCGCAAGAGCAGGAGCAATCCGGATCGAAAGAAGTTAACATTTATACGGCTCGTCATTATGAAGTGGATGGCAAGCTGTATGACGAATTCACCCGGGCGACGGGCATTAAGGTCAATGTCGTGGAAGGCAAAGCCGAGGAATTGATCGAACGAATGAAACGCGAGGGCGAAAGCAGTCCGGCGGACCTGTTCATTACCGTCGACGGCGGAATATTAAATAACGCGAAAACGAGCGGCATTCTGCAGCCGATTGAATCGGATACCGTGAACAGCAATGTGCCGGCTGAATATCGCGATGCGGACAATCATTGGGTCGGCTTGTCCGCCCGCGCCCGCATTATCGCCTATTCAAAGGAGCGGGTAAAACCGGAGCAGCTCAGCACCTATGAAGATCTTGCCACGGACAAGTGGAAAGGGAAAGTGCTGGTCCGTTCCTCGACAAGCCTGTACAACCAATCGCTTCTCGCTTCGCTTATCGAGTTGAACGGGGAAGCGCAAGCTGAGGAATGGGCGAAAGGGATTGTGGCCAATATGGCCCGCAAGCCGGAAGGCGGCGACCGCGACCAAGCAAAAGCGATTGTCGCCGGACAAGGCGACGTGGCGCTTATGAACACATATTACGTCGGTCAGCTGCTGAACTCCAAGGATGCGGAGGAAGTGAAAGTCGGCGAACAGATCGGCGTCTTCTTCCCGAACCAGGAGACGACGGGCACGCACGTGAACATAAGCGGCGTCGGGTTGGCAAAGCACAGCAAAAATAAAGATGCGGCGATCAAGCTGATCGAATATTTGACCGGAGCGGAAGCGCAAGCGATATTCTCAAGCGAGAACTTCGAGTTTCCGGTCAATCCGGAAGCCGAGCTGCCGGAACTGCTCAAATCGTGGGGCGAATTTAAAAAACAACAACTTGATTTCTCCGAGCTGGGAGAACACAATAAAAAAGCAGTGGAAATTTTGAATAAAGTAGGATGGGATTAAGTGATACGCCCGCAAACATGGGGAAGGGACATCCGAAGGCGAATGAACGGCTGGACGATCTCCAGCCTTATCGTGGCAGCAGCAATTTTGCTGCCCGTTTTTTTCATTCTGGTATCTCTAGCGCAAGGGCCGGGTGAGAACTGGTCGCATATCAAGCAGTATGTACTGAAGGATGCGGTGATGCAGTCCGCTTGGCTGGCGCTGCTGACGGGACTGTTCACGACAGGACTTGGCGTCGGGCTGGCCTGGCTGACGGCGGCGTACGACTTCCCGCTCAGCCGTTTGTTCCGCTGGGCGTTCGCGCTGCCGCTAGCGATACCGCCGTATATCGCCGCCTATACGTACAGCGCCATGCTCGGTTATACCGGCGTCGTGCAGACAACGCTGCGGAATACATTTGGGCTGCAGCTTTCCCAAGGCTGGTTCAATATTATGTCGGTACAGGGCGCCGTTTTTATTTTTACGATGTTTCTTTTTCCGTACGTCTATTTGATCGCCCGGGCATTCTTAGAGAGCCAGACGGGCGCATACGTCGAGAACGCGCGTCTGCTCGGTCGAGGACCGTGGTCGGTCTTCTGGCTTGTCGTGCTGCCGATCTCCCGTCCGGCCATCGCCGGCGGGGTCATTCTCGTATGCTTCGAAGTGCTCGGCGATTATGGGGTTGTCAGCTATTTCGGCATTTCGACGATTTCGACGGCGATCTTCAAGACCTGGTTCGGCATGTACGATATTGCGTCGGCAAGCCGGCTCGCGGCGTGGCTGATGATCGGGGTGCTCGGCCTGTTTCTGCTGGAACGCCAGCTGCGCAGACAGCGCCGGTACAGCGCGACGACCGGCAAGTCGCGGCCGCTTGTCCGCAGAAGACTCCGCGGGGCGGGCGGGGCTGCGGCTTGCATGTTCGGCGCAGTCGTCATGCTGGTCTCGTTCGTGATACCGGTTGCCCAGCTCGCTGTCTGGGCGACTTGGACGGCGGATGAAGTATGGCATGAAGGTTTTTACCGGATCATTGGGGACACGGTCGCCGTGGCGATCGTGCCCACGGCGCTCACTATGGTAGCCGCCGCGATTGTGGCGGTTTCGGTCCGGCAATTCGGTGGAATATTCGGCTATATGCTGGCGAAGGCGGTTACGGCCGGTTATTCGATTCCGGGAGCGATCATCGCGATCGGCGTACTGGCGGTGTTCATCAAGCTTGACGGATGGCTCGCTCCCGTCTATGCGGCCCTTCGTCTTGGCACCGGGGAAGCGCCGCTCGTGCTCAGCCTGTCGATCGTCATGCTTGTCGCGGCCTATGTCGTCCGCTTCATGGCGACCGGCTATAATGCTCTGGAGGCTGGTTTTGAGAAGATCGGTCCCCAATATGCGGAAGCGTCGCGCCTGCTTGGGAGAGGGCGGACGCAGACGTTCTTGCGCGTAGAGCTTCCGTTGCTCAAAGGGGCTCTGTTAAGCGGAACGGTGCTGACTTTTGTCGAAATCGTCAAAGAGCTGCCGCTTGCGCTGCTGTTGCGGCCGTTTAACTTTCAGACGCTTGCGACCAAGACGTACCAGTATGCCAGCGACGAACGGATTCATGAAGCATCGGTGCCGGCGCTTTGCATCGTTGTGGTCAGTCTGGCATCGGTCTATTTGCTGAACCGGATTGAAAGGGGAATGGAGGTATGAAGGTTGTCGAAATGCATCGCGTGTCGTTCACCTATGCCGGCTCGTCCGATTTGATTCTGCAAGACGTTTCGCTTGATGTCGGACAAGGAGAGATTGTCGGCCTGCTCGGCCCGAGCGGAAGCGGCAAAAGCACGCTGCTGCGGCTGATTGCCGGCCTGGAAGCGCCGACGGCCGGCCGCATCGCCGTATGCGGCAAGACGGTCGCCGACCGGACGACCTTCGTTCCGCCGGAGCGCCGCGGTATCGGCATGGTATTTCAAGACTACGCATTGTTTCCCCATATGACGGTTGCCCGAAATATCGAATTCGGTCTTCATCGGATTCCTCGGGGAGAACGGAAACAGCGCGTCCGGCAGATGCTGGAGCTGGTGCAGCTGCCGCAGTACGGCTCGCGCTACCCCCATGAATTGAGCGGCGGACAGCAGCAGCGCGTCGCCTTGGCGCGCGCGCTTGCGCCCAAACCGTCGCTGCTGCTGATGGACGAGCCGTTCAGCAACCTTGACGCGGCGCTCAAAGCGGATATACGCCGGGAGCTGAGGGATATTTTGCGGCGGGCGGAGATGGCCTGCCTTTTCGTCACGCATGACCGCGAAGATGTGGAGGCGATCTGCGACCGCAGCATAACGATTGACGCCAAAGTACAAGTATAGGTTGGGCGCCGATGCGCCCATACAAGCTTGGACAAACAAAACTGCGCTCCGCCGAACGATACGGCGAAGCGCGTCAAGCTTGTACGGCGATCATCGCCATGATACGGCGAGCCGCCGGATTAACGGTCCGGGGAGGCCGACGGGTCGTACATCGTGCCGGCAAACACGATCGTCCCCGACGATTCCTCCATAATGGCGAAAAAGAACGGCCGGTCGGCCCGCAGTACGAACGGCTCTCCGATACGCGCCGACTCGCCCCTGACCTCGACGGAAGTGGCGGCCGAAGCTTCCGTCCCCGTCTCGTTCACATCGATAAACGATTTATGTCTGACGCTGAAGATATACAGATTGGGCGGAACGTCCGCCATGCCGGACAGGTCGGCGAGCGAAGGGTTGAATACCGTCGGCATCCCCATCGCTTTCAGCGCATCCCGCAGCTCGAGCTCGCTCTCCAGCCGGAATTTCGGCAGCCAGACGCTCCCTTCCATCTGTTCGTATCCGGTCGTCCAGACAGAAGGATCGGCCGCCAGCTGCGGAAGCAGGCCGGCAAGCCCGGTCTTTTCGTTGTCGGGCAGCGCCACGATCATGCTCCAGCGGCCGTCGCCGTACGGCAGCTTCACCGCCTGGAACCCATCTCCCCGCAAATAATCGAACAATTCGTTCTGCCGGCTCATCAGCGGAACGTCCGCCGTCGTTCCGTCCTCCAGCCGGAACGGCTGCATCGACGTGGCCGCTTCCGGGAACGGCGTCTTCCAGTCGCCTTTGAAATAGATGGCCTGGAGCAGAAACATGACCGTGCTTTTATCGATCGGTCCTTCGATCAAACGGTCTATCGCGCCCTCCGTCTGCTGTTTGACCCAATCGTTGATCGTGTCGACCGCCCCCGGGTCGTCGAAGTCCAGCTGCTCAATACGGGCGTCGTAGAACCGCTCGTTCGTCTGCAGGAACTCGTCATGGAACGGCTTGCCTTCCCGCGCCCACAGCGATTGCGCCGCATGCACCCGAACCTTCGGATCTTCGCTGGCGAGCAGCTTCAGCAGCGTTTCGTTGCTTTCGTTTACGTCCTCCGGGCTCATTCCGCCGGCAATCGTCTCGCCCATCTCCTTCAAGGTGTCGGCGCGCGCGCCGTTCATCGTCATCGAGAGCGCGATCGCAATGCTGGAAGGGGATAGCAGCACGCTGCCCCCGTGCTTTTCCTGCTCGGATATTTCCAGCAGCAGCTTCATGCCGAAAGCGTTGTAAGCCGTCGTCAGTTTCCGATCGATTCCGCTTGCGTCAGGCCAGTTCGTTCCCGCCGTTCCCGGCCGGCCGACGCCGTCAGGGCCGCCTTCGCCGCCCGGCTTGCCGCATCCCGCCAAAGCGGGCAGCAGCAGGAAGGCCAGCACGAGCGACAGCCATTTTGCAGGCCGCATCGTAAGTCCCCCTTTTGTTTCGTTTCTTGCCATCTCAGACGGCCGGATTTCCCGATTTGTTTCATAGACTGCTTAAATAAGGGGATGCATGGAAAAAATAATAGAGAACGTATCCTTGCAATTGCGCGAACGATGCGATTTAATATGAAAATGGAAAAGCAGAGAAACGAAAGGGCGGTGAATGGACTTGCGTTCCGGACCGAGACTGGCCATTGTGTCGCCGTGTTATAACGAGGAAGAGGTGCTGCCGGAGACGATCATGCGCCTGAGCGGTTTGCTGACGGAACTGATGGACGAGAAGCTCGTCGCGCCGGACAGCTTCCTGCTGTTCGTCGACGACGGCAGCAGCGACCGGACATGGCCGCTCATCGTCGAAAGCCGAAGGCATAATCCGCTTGTACACGGTCTCAAGCTGGCGCGCAACGCCGGCCATCAGCAGGCGCTCGTCGCCGGTCTGATGAGCGTTCGGGATCGCATCGACTGCGCCGTTACGATCGACGCGGACCTTCAGGACGATCCCGCGATTATCCGGGAATTCGTGAAGAAGTACAAGGAAGGCTGCGATATCGTATACGGCGTACGGCGGAGCCGGGCGACGGATACGTTTTTCAAGCGGACGACGGCGATCGGCTTTTACCGTTTGATGGAGTGGATGGGCGTCAATATTGTGTTCAATCACGCCGATTTCCGGCTGATGAGCAAGCGCGCCATCGACAGTCTGGAGCGGTTCAAGGAAGTGAACCTGTTTCTGCGCGGCATCGTTCCGTCGATCGGCTTTCGCTCGGCCTCTGTCTACTATGACCGGACCGAACGTTTTGCCGGAACTTCCAAGTATCCGCTGCGCAAAATGATAGCTTTCGCTCTCGACGGCATTACATCGTTCAGCATCCGTCCGATCCGGCTTGTGACGCTTGCGGGCTTTATCGTATTTCTGGCCAGCCTGACGGCGGCCGTCTACGCGCTGATCAGCAAATTTACCGGCAACGCCGTATCGGGCTGGACGTCGCTCATCGTCTCGATCTGGCTTCTGGGCGGCATGCAACTGCTTGCGCTCGGGCTGATCGGCGAATATATCGGGAAAATCTATAAAGAAACGAAGCGTCGTCCGCTTTATATCGTCGAGACGCTTTTGCTTCCGGAAGGACAGGAAGCGGCAGCGCCGGAAACGATGAGGCTGACGGAACGAATGAGGGGATAGGAAATGAGAGAGAGAATCCGCTGGGATATCGTCGCCGTCGCCGCCGGCGCGGTTATATTGGCCGCGCTGCTGTTTACGAAGCCGTTTATCGGCGTCGCGGATAACGGCGATTTTCAGCGCATTATGGTCAGCGTCGGCTTGACGTATCCCGAGCATGCCCGTACTTACGAGGAACGTTTCTTTCACTACGCGCATTCGCAGTACAGCTACGGGGAGTTCAAGGCGGGAGGATATTGGTCGTCCCAGCTTATTTTTGCCATGGCGGCATCCCTGCTCGGCCGGATATGGAACGCAGGCGCGTTCGATATCCGGGTGCTGGGTTTCCTGTACGCGTTGACGCTGCTTGCGGCGACATGGATCGTCGTCCGGTTCGGGGCGGGCAAGTCGAGGCTGGCCGCTTTTCTGCTCGCAGCCGCGGTTCTTTTCGTCTTCTACGACATCGGCTACGTCGCGTACTTCAATTCCTTCTTCGGCGAACCGGTATCGCTGCTGTTCATGCTGATGACCGTCGGGGTCGCTTTCTGGCTGACGAGCCGGCAAGAGCCGTCCGCCTGGCTGCTTGCGGCCTTCTTCGCATCGGCGATCATGCTCGCCTGCTCCAAAATCCAGAACGCGCCCGTCGGCGTCGCATTCGCGCTGCTGGCGCTCCGGTTCGCCGCGCTTCGGGACGACCGCCGCTGGCGCAGGCGCGTCTATACGTTATGCGCTGTCACCGTGGCGGTTTCGATCGCCATGTACGTGGCGGCGCCCAAGGAATTGAAGCATATCAATCTGTACCAGACGGTATTTTACGGCATCCTGAAGGATTCGCCGGACCCGAAACGGGATTTGCGCGATTTGGGATTGTCGGAGGAATTGGCGGTGAATGCGGGCACGAACTACTTCCAGACGGACGCGCCGATCAAGCAGGACGATCCCCTTCTCGAGCGGGAGTTCTACAGCAAGCTGTCGCATAAGGATGTCGCCGTCTACTATTTGACGCATCCCGGTCGGTTTATCGACAAGCTGGAAGCGGGAGCGAAAGCCGGCATGACGATCCGCCCCTATTATCTCGGCAATTACGAGCAAGCCGAGGGCAAGCCGCCCGGCGCGCTCTCTTACGCCTACAGCGCCTGGAGCGAATTCAAGGCGAGACATGTGCCGAAGTCGCTCGGCTTTCTGATCGCTTTCTATGCGCTGTATTATCTTATCCTCCTTTTCTTGTACATGCAGCGAAGCGATCGGCGTTACCGGATCGGCCTCGAGACGCTGATGCTGATCGGGCTCGTCGGCATCTTCTCGCTGTGCGTGCCGCTGCTCGGAGACGGAGAAGCCGATCTCGGCAAGCATCTGTTCATGTTTAACGTCTGCTTCGACATGATGGCTATAGCGGGCGCCGTATGGATCGTCCGAAACGTCGTCATGCTGGTAACGAGCCGGCTCGGCTATTCGGCGCGGCGGTCGACGTACCGTTTTTGACAGCCGTCCGAATTCATGCCCCGATCGAGCTTCCGTCATGTCCGGCAAACCGGCCGATACTTGCCGAATCGAACCAAGACAGCCGGCGGTTATCCGCCGGCTGTCTTGGTTTGGGGTGCCGCCGCTCTCCCGGACCGGCGCGCCGTTATGACGCCGTTCCCTGGTTCCGGTTTTGCAGCAGCGTTTGCAATTGGTTGCGCTTCCGTCTGGAAATGACGATCTGCTTGCCGTCTGCCCCCGGCACCCGGAAGACGACGATGCCGTCCCGGATGGCGTCGACCTTGCCGAGATTGACGTAACAATCCGAACTCACTTTGAAGAAATGGGCATCCGCGGTCAATTTGCGGATCTGGTCGGCAGACATTCTTCTTTTTATATTGTAATTTCTGCCGTGAAAACTGACGAGATGATGGGCGCCGACCCTGAAGTACAGAATATCCCGGACGACATCAAACTCCTCGTACACATTGCGCTCCCGCTCCGCCGCATTCATCCAATGACCCTCCTCTTGAAACGAGAATATGATGCGTCTTGTTAGCGCTTACATTTTAACATAAACGATACCGTTTGGGAAGTGGAAATTGCCGCCGCCCGTCCCGGGCTCATGAACCCCTGTAATGGACAACGGAAGCGGTGCGGCGGCGCAATGGCCCGAATAAGTCCTCATAACGGTCCGAAAACGGCCTTCCCGGACATTGTCACTTGCAGGCGGTTGTGGTATGTTCGGTTCAAATCGGCCGATGGCCGAACACGTAAACGACGGGAGGCCAAGATGAATGGAGGGCATTAATGATCATGCGGGAACCGGCGGTCGTTCCCGCATCTTGTATGTCGGCTCGTACGGCGAAGCTTCGGAGCCGACGCTGCATGTTTGCTCCTTCGACGAAGAGACGGGGACGCTGGCGCTTGTTCAGCAGCTGGCCGGCGTCGAACACGCCTCCTATTTGGCGGTGCGCCCCGGCGGCCGCGTGCTGTACGCGGTCAGCGAGACGTCGGAGACAAGCGGCCGGCCCGGCGGGTCGGCGGCGGCATTCGCGATCGATCCGCCGACCGGGAAGCTCGCGCCGTTGGACGGCCGGCCGCTGACGCACGGCGCCCATCCGTGCTATATTAGCACGGACCGCGAAGGCCGGGCGGCGCTTGTCGCCAATTATTCGGGCGGCAGCGTTGCGCTGCTGCCCATCGGCGAAGACGGCCGGCTTAAGGAAGCGGCCGCCGTCGTGCGGCACGAAGGCGAGCTCGGGCCGAACAAGGGACGGCAGGAGAGCCCGCATCCGCACTGCATCGTGCCGCATCCGGAAGGCGGCTATGCCTATGTCCCGGATCTCGGGACCGATTCGATTGTTATCTACCGGTTCGATCCGGCCGGACTGACGTTGACGAAACATGGCGAATGCGCCATTCATGCCGGGGCCGGTCCGCGGCATCTCGTATTCCACCCGAGACTTCCTGTCGCCTATGTCATCAACGAGCTCGATTCGACCGTCACATGGCTTCGCGTCGATGCCGATTCCGGCAAGCTGGAAGCGGGCCCTGCGGTTTCGGCTTTGCCTGACGGCTTCGCGGGCGAAAGCTACGCGGCGGATATTCATTTGTCGCCGTGCGGGCGCTTCCTCTATGCGTCCAATCGCGGCCACGACAGCATCGCCGTCTTCGCGGCGGATCAGAAGGACGGGACGCTTGCCGTCATCGGCCATGTGCCGTGCGGCGGCCGGACGCCGCGCAACTTCGCGCTGTCCCCTGACGGGCGCTGGCTGCTTGCCGCCAGCCAAGACTCCGGCGTTGTAACGGTATTCGCCGTCGATGCCGAGTCCGGAAATCTGCAGCCGAACGGTTCGACGCTGAGGCTGCCGAAGCCGGTATGCGTCCGTTTTTATGAAGAAACAGCGTCTTAACCTGCGGAACTGCCGCAGCTTTCGCACAGTCTGAAATTCGCAATAGGAGGCCGTTATCCGCATGCCTGTTACGGAAACTGCCGCCCGGTCGGTCGCCGTACGGACCGGGACGGTTTATTTCATCTTGTTCGCTATCAGTGCGGTCCACATGCTCAACGATACGATGCAGGCGGTCGTCTCCGCGCTGTTTCCGATTTTCGAGGAGTCGATGGGACTTTCTTACGCCCAGGTCGGCTGGATCGCGTTCACGCTCAATATGACCTCGTCCGTCATGCAGCCGGTCGTCGGACTGGTTTCCGACAAGCGCCCGGCGCCCTGGATGCTGCCTTTCGGGATGGCGCTGAGCATGATCGGCCTGGCCGGTCTGGCGTTTGCGCCTTCCTTCTGGCTGCTGCTGCTGTCGGTTGTGCTGATCGGTCTCGGCTCCGCCATCTTTCATCCGGAAGGCTCGCGCGTCGTTTATTTCGCGGCCGGCGGACGGCGGGGACTCGCGCAGTCGATTTATCAGGTCGGCGGCAATTTCGGCCAGTCGCTGGCGCCCTTGATGACGATCTTCATCTTCGTTCCGCTCGGACAGCGGGGCGCGGCATGGGGGATGCTGCTCGCGGCGGCGGCCATCGTCGTCCTGCTCAAGGTCGTACCGTGGTATTCCGGACAGCTTGCCGCGCACGGCGCGCCCGCGAAGCGGCGCAAGCCGGCCGGCGCCGAGCAATTGCATGCCGCACGCAAGGAACGCCGCGTTGTCATGTTCGCCTTGATGCTGCTGCTCGTGCTGGTCTTCTGCCGTTCCTGGTATGCGGCGGGAATGGGCAATTTCTATCAGTTTTATGTAAGGGATACGTACGGCCTGACCATTTCGGCGGCTCAGTTGCCGCTGTTTCTGTTTATGGCCGCGGGCGTGGCGGGGACGTTTCTGGGGGGCATTCTGGCCGACCGTTTCGGCCGCAAAAACATGATGCTGTTCTCCATTGCCGGCGCGGCGCCGTTCGCCATCCTCCTGCCCCATCTGCCGCTGGCCTGGGTTTATCCGGCATCGTTCGTGCTCGGTTTTATTTTGCAATCGGGCTTCTCGGTCAGCGTCGTGTACGCCCAGGAACTGATGCCGGGCAAAGTCGGCATGGCATCGGGGCTCATTACCGGCCTGGCGTTCGGCCTCGGCGCGCTTGGCGCTGTCGTGCTCGGCAACGCCGCCGATGCGTTCGGTCTGGCGAACGTCATGCTGTACACCAGCTTCCTGCCGCTCATCGGCCTGCTCAGCTTCCTGCTTCCGCCGGATCGCCGGGATGCGTAGCCGTCCGGATCTTGCGCCGAAGGGGAGAGCCGCGACCGCACAGGGCGGCTTCGCGATCACACAGGGCGGCTTCGCGACCGCATAGGGCGGCTTCGCGACCGCACAGGGCGGCTAAAAGACCCGCGGGGGAGCCGATGCTCCCCCGAATTGTCGGGCTTCAGTCCTCCGGCGTGCGGTCCAGATACAATCTCGTTACCTCGGTATAGTTTCCGCGCGCCGCTTCCTCTGCGGTCGGCTCTTCCTCCAGACTGTTATGCGTGTCCATACCGGGCGCCAGCGTCGGCTCTTTCTTGGACTTCCGCTCTTTTTTTCTTGCCATTTCCGTCGCTCCTTCCCGCTTTCCGAGCAGATTAATGTTCGGTCAAGCTGTCCAGCGGCACGCTCAGCTCATTCTCGGGCTGGCCGAGCGGGTATATTCGGGCGGTTTCATTCTGGGCGTCGACTTGCTGGATATAGACTTGCATCCCTTGATACGTGACGTTCGCCATTACGGGCGATTCGGATATTTCGATTGCGCGCTGTTTGTTCATTTGTGCACCTCTCTTGAATTTTCTTTTCGCAAGGAAGCGGATTCCGCGGAATTCCGTTTTTTAGGTTGCGACAATCGGGGCGAATCTATCCTTGAAATCCGGGAGACGGCCGGATTATGCGAAAAAATTTAAAACAGGCTTAACTATTTCTTAAGAACTTTGAGATATAATGGCAGTTGGCGCCGTCCGTTCGGCCGATGCCGAAGCGGGCAACGCCCGTACGAAGAACGCAAGCGGAGGATTCGAAAGATTGAAGAACAGTGAACCGGCATACCGAAGACAAGCATCCAGGCCGCATTACAACCGGCAGCCGTCCCGGCTCACGTCCCGAAAGCCGTCAACCCGCAGCGCCTCTTACCGAAGACCGAGAAAAAAGAAACAGCCGAACAATAAATACGTTCTGGCCGCCATCCTTGTGCTCGTCATTCTGATCTGGGCAAAATGGCAGTCTCCGGCGCCTGAAATACCCGAATCGCAAAGGCGGACCGCCGAAACGTCCGAAACGGTTGCCGGGCTTCATCCGGCTGTCATCGAGAAAAAAAACGAGTTGGTGCGGGAAACGAAAAAAATCGGCATCTCCATCGTCATCACGCAAGGCTTCCGCAGCCATGAGGAGCAGGACAGGCTGTACGAGCAAGGACGCAAAACAGAAGGCCGCGTCGTGACCAATGCGAGAGGCGGGGAGTCGTACCACAATTACGGTCTGGCGATCGATTTTGCGCTGCGCGGAAAAGACGGGGAAGTGCTGTGGGATTTGGAATACGACGGCAACGGCAACGGAAAATCCGACTGGATGGAAGTTGTCGGAATCGCCAAGTCGATCGGCTTCGAATGGGGAGGCGACTGGGAGGATTTCCCGGATTATCCTCATCTGCAGCTGAGCTTCGGACTCAGTCTTGCCGATCTGCAACGGGGCAAGCGGCCTCCGGAATAACGGGACGACATGCAAACGGCAAACGGCTTATTTTTATAAAATATTTCCTGAACCTACGTCCCGGAACAGATTGCTTTTCCGCCGTCTGTGCCTCATGATGATAAAGGTACGGATTGAGAAACCGTAGACTGTATCAGGGAGAGTGTAAACGATATGTCCAATGCCGCGGCGGCAGTTTCCCTTGGCGGGAGCTTGTTCCGCAACCGATTCTATCAAACGGTCTTATTTTCCAACGTTTTGCTCCAAATCGGCATCTGGGTGCGGAATTTCGCCATCCTGATGTTCGTAACCGACATGACGAACGACGATCCGGTCGCCGTTTCGCTCATCTCGGTCGTCGAATTTGCGCCTATCTTCGTCTTTTCGTTCATCGGCGGCACGTTCGCCGACCGCTGGCGTCCGAAACGGACGATGATCTGGTGCGACTTCTTATCCGCCATATCCGTCTTTATCGTATTGCTGACGCTCATATACGGCTCCTGGGAGATGGTCTACCTGGCCACGTTCGTGTCGGCCATTTTGTCCCAGTTCTCTCAGCCTTCGGTCATGAAGCTGTTCAAGCAGCATATCGCACCCGAACAGCTGCAGCAGGCGATGGCCGTATTCCAGTCGCTTATTGCGATTTTCATGGTGCTTGGCCCGTCGCTCGGCATCTTCGTATACCGGCAGTGGGGGATCGAAATCGCTATCGCCGTTATGGGCGTCGCCTTTTTGCTGTCGGCTGTCGTGCTGTTCCGGATTCCGTCCGATTTTCCCCAGGAACGGACCGATGCGGAGAAACCGGATTTCCGCAAAGAATTGAAAGAGGGTTTCGCGTACGTCTGGCGTTCGCCGGTTCTCAAGGTGCTTGGCGGCGCATTTGCCGCGGCCGGGATGGCGGTCGGCATCGTTCAGACGCTCGGGCTGTTCATCGTAATTGAGCGGCTTGGCGAGCATAAAGATTTCCTGCAGTTTCTGCTTGCGGTCAACGGGGTGGCGATGCTGATCGGCGGCGGCCTTGTGATGGCGGTCGCGAAAAAAATATCGCCGCAGAAGCTGCTGGCGCTCGGGATGTCGGTCGGCGCGCTGTGCATGGTCGGAGTCGGCTGGTCGACGAGCGTACCGGTTACGCTGGCGCTGCAGTTTGTGAACGGGCTGGTCTTTCCCTGCATTCATATCGGCATCAACACGATGATTCTCCAATGGACGAACCAATCGTTCATCGGCCGCGTCAACGGTGTCCTGAGCCCGATGTTTATGGGGATGATGGTCATTATGATGTCGGTATCCGGCCTGCTGAAAAAAGTGTTTCCGCTCGTCGGCATTTATACCGCTGCCGGATTGATCATGCTGCTTGGCACGCTGCTTCTCTCCACGACTTTCAAGCATAAGCCGGAGCAGGAACAGTTGACCGCCTAGCAGCCTGCCGCCACCGGCGGCGCGGGGCGCTGAACGGGCAGCAAAGCGGCGCGTCCGCCGGCACACGGTCCGATGGGGCTGTCCCAAAAGGTCTTGAATGACCTAGGGACCGCCCCTTCTTTTTTTCTTATAGCGGTTTCGTCCGCCACCGGACATTGAGGCAGATGAGTAGCCGTCGCGATTATGTTGCTGTCGAACCGCTCGCGGGCCGGTGTCGCCGGCGATAGCCGAAGATGGCTATGCCCGCGGGCCGGTGTCGCCGGAGATAGCCGAAGATGGCTATGCCCAACGGGCTGATGTCACCGGCGAGCCGAGCGACCTATTCCGACGGGCAGGGGCCGCCGGTAACAGCTGAAGAGCGGTGAATACTGCAAAAGTGCAGGATTTTTGCCCCCGACAGATGTCTTTGGCTCAAATTACTGCGAAAGTGCAGGATTTTTTGATCACTTCCGCCTTACACGCCGTTTGGAGGCCCAAAATACTGTATTATCGCAGGAATTTGAACGTTTGGGCTGTCAATAGCAGGAAAAAACTGCACTTATGCAGCATTGGTTTTGAGCCGGGAAAACTTATCGAATATCCCTCGCACACCAAGCTGATAAATGAGCCGACACGCGAAGTGGTGGAAACCAGAAGACGGTCAAAGAGCCGGAATGGCCCAATGTGGATACAGAATTTTACAGCGCGCGCGTTTGAGAAGCTGCGCCGCGAGGAGCTGGATGCGGTCATCCGCGGCGACAAGACGCTGGAGGAAGCGCTCGACCGGATACAGGCCGAAGGGCAGGCGCTGACGGACCGCATTCCCGAGAAGAAGCCGTAATCGGGGTCGGAAACAGCAGAGCGGCCAGAATGCGGCGGAGAAAGGCTTGGCCGCATGCGGCAGGAACCTAATCGTTGCGGCAGCGACCCCTTGAAACGGCCAGCCTTGCAAGAAAAAGCCGGGAGCGGAAGCTCCCGGCTTTCGTTCACACCTGCATAAGAAGCAGCAGGATGATGGACGACAAGCTCAAGCATGTGCTGATCAGATACAAAAACAGGACGGCCTGCTTCTGCGTCATGCCGGAACGGAGCAAGCGGTAATGCGCCTGGCTCGCATCGGCTTCATAGATCGCCTTGCCCTGCATGAACCGCTTGGCGACGACGAACAGATTGTCGAAGATCGGCACGCCGAGCGCCAGAATCGGGATGAACAGCGACAGCACCGTCGCCTGCTTGAACGCTCCGTCCAGCGCGATGACGGCCAGAATGAAGCCGAGGAATGTCGCTCCCGCGTCGCCCATGAAAATTTTGGCCGGCGGTTTGTTGTAGCGCAGATACGCCAGTGTGATGCCGACGAGCGCGATGGCCATAACCGCAGAACTCGACTGGCCTTTGGCCAGGGCGACGATGAACAGCGTAATCGCCGAGATGGCGGCCAGCCCGCCTGCCAATCCGTCCATGCCATCCGAAAAGTTGATGACTGTCGTCACGCCGAATATCCAAAGAATCGTCAGAATGAATTGCAAAATCTCCGGCAGCACGACGTATTCGCCCGACATCGGATTGTAAAATCCGGTAAACGCGATCCCCGAAGCGTAGACGAGCACGGCGGCCGACACCTGCACGATCATCTTGGGAAGGGCCGGGAAGTCTTTGCCCTTCGTCTTGTACCAATCGTCGATTGTGCCGATTACGATCAGCAGCACGCCTCCGGCGAAAATGGCGGCCGTCTCCATGTTGAACTCTCTTGAAACGAGCAAGTAGGCGATAAAAAAACCGAGAAACATTACATAGCTGGCTGTGAGCGGAATCGGCTCCCGATGGATTTTGCGCTCGACATCCTTGCGGGGCTTATCTACAAAATCGATGCGAAACGCCAGCCTGCCAATCGGTGGAATCAGAACATAAACGAACAGAAACGCGATCAAAAACGCCAAAATGTATAAAATGGTTTCCACCACCGCTTCTCCCTGACGGATGGATTCTACAATGCATTATAGCACTTTGGGAGAAAAGCTGTCGATACCAGTCAAAATTGGGAGATTTATAGATTGGCGGAATCGTCGTAGCGGCCGCTTTTCACTTTGGCGAAAAACCGGCTGATCGCGTCGTTGGCGGCGCCGCGTACGGCGGACCGGTCTTCCAGCTCCGCGAACTGGATGCGCATCCGCTCCCTGTGATACGGAAGCGCCCGCTTCGCCGCTTCCTCCCGCACCGCTTCCTCGATCCACCGCTGCGCTTTGCTCATCCGGTTGCCGATAATGACGAGGTCGGGATTGAAAACGTTGGCGATGCTGGCAATGCCCGCTCCGAGGAACGTCCCCGTCTCGCGAAACAGCTGCCGGACGCGTCCGTCTTGTTCCGCGGCGTCCAGCAGGGCGTCGAGATCCTCGTAGCCGAGCGGGGCGGCGCGTTCCAGGAGCGCCATCTCGGATGCGTACAGCTCCCAGCAGCCGCGGCTGCCGCAGCGGCACGGCTTGCCGTCCAGCTCGATGGACAAGTGGCCCAGCTCGCCCGAGAAGCCGGAAGCCCCCTTATACAGCTCCTTGTTCAAAATAATGCCGGTGCCGATGCCGATCCCGACGCTGACATAGATCTGATGCGCCACGTTTCGCCCGGCGCCGTATTTCTGCTCCCCCAGCGCGCCGGCATTCGCCTCGTTGTCGATGGCGACCGGCAGCGCGAAGCGCTCCTCCGCCCATTCCCGCAGCGGGACATTGCGCCATTCCAGGTTGGGAGCGAGCAGCACCGTTCCCCGATCGTCGACGATGCCGGGCACGCCGATGCCGATGCCGACGATGCCGTACGGACTATCCGGCGCCCGGGCGATCAAATATTCGATGCAGGAGGCCAGCTCGGGAAGCACGTGGTCCGGATCGCGCCGCTTCAAGCCGCTGACGCGCTCGTGGAGCACGGCGCCGTCCAGGTCGGTCAATACGCCGCGAATGTAGTTCACGCCGAGATCGATGCCGACGGCATGGCCGGCCTGTGCGTTGAACAGCAGCATGACCGGCTTCCGCCCGCCGCTCGACTCGCCATGGCCGATCTCAATGACAAGATGGCGGTCGATCAGCTGCTGCACAAGACTCGATACGGTCGCTTTATTAAGCCCCGTTCGTTCCGATATTTGCGCCCGCGACAGCGGAGCGTCTTTCAGGACGGCTTCCAGCACGATCGCCGTATTGATTTTTTTGATCATCGCCTGATCGCCGGTCGATTTCGTTATCACTTGTCGGTTCCCCCGTCTGCAAACTCCGTTTTGTCCGGAAATGGTATCGTATGGCGGTTTCCATTTTACCACAGACAGCAGCAGCGCGAAACTTAGTTTGTTTAGTAGACAAACTAAGTTTGGGGGTGGTATCATTTGGAGTAAGGGAAAGTATCCATATATAAACTTTGACATGGGAGGCAATCATCGATGGCCTATTTCAAGAACATCGGCAAAATCGTCTACGAAGGCAGGGAATCGGACAATCCGCTCGCATTCAAGCACTACAATCCGCAGGAGATCGTATTGGGCAAGACGATGGAAGAGCATCTGCGCTTTGCCGTCGCCTACTGGCACACCTATGTCGGGGACGGCAGCGACCCGTTCGGAATCGGAACGGCGATTCGCCCGTGGGACAGCCTGACAGGCATGGACAAGGCGAAAGCGCGGGTCGAAGCCAATTTCGAATTTATGGAGAAGCTCGGATTGCCGTTCTTCTGCTTCCACGATCGCGACATCGCGCCGGAAGGCGAAACGCTGCAGGAGACAAACGCCAATCTGGACGTCATCGTCGCCCTGCTGAAGGATCATATGCGGTCGACCGGCAAAAAGCTGCTCTGGAACACCGCCAACATGTTCACCCACCCGCGATATACGCACGGAGCGGGCACGACTTGCAACGCGGATGTATACGCTTACGCGGCGGCGCAGCTGAAAAAAAGCCTGGAAATCGGCAAGGAGCTCGGGGCCGAAAACTATGTATTCTGGGGCGGACGCGAAGGGTACGAGAGCTTGCTGAACACCGATATGGCGCTGGAGCTGGACAATCTGGCAAGACTGTATCGCATGGCGATCGATTACGCCAAGGAAATCGGGTTCGACGCCCAGTTCCTGATCGAGCCGAAGCCGAAGGAGCCGACGAAGCATCAATATGATTTCGATGCGGCTACGACGATCGCTTTTCTGCGGAAATACGGGCTCGAAAATCATTTCAAGCTGAATCTGGAAGCCAACCATGCGACGCTCGCCGGCCATACCTTCGAGCATGAAATCCGCGTGGCGGCCATCAACGGCATGCTCGGCTCGCTCGACGCCAATCAGGGAGACCTGCTGCTCGGCTGGGATACGGACGAGTTTCCGACCGACCTGTACGCGACGACGCTTACGATGTACGAAGTCTTGAAGGCCGGCGGACTCGGAAGAGGCGGCGTCAACTTCGACGCCAAGGTGCGTCGGGGCTCCTTCGAGCCGGAAGATCTGTTCCATGCCCATATTGCCGGCATGGACGCTTACGCGTGGGGATTGAAAGCGGCGGCCAGGCTGATCGAGGGCAAAGTGCTGGACGCGTTCATCGAGGAGCGGTATCGGAGCTTCCGGGAAGGGATCGGCGCGGATATCGTCGCCGGCAGGGCGACGCTCGCGTCGCTGGAGCAATACGCGCTGCAGAACAAGCCGATCCGCAACGAATCGGGACGGCTGGAGCGCATCCGCGCCGCGCTGAACGAAGCGATCTTCGGCGTTTGATGCGGCGGCCCGGACATGGAGAGGAGCATGGCGGACATGAGTTACGTTATCGGGATCGATCTCGGGACGAGCGCCGTCAAAGCGCTGCTCGTCGACCGCGACGGCGCGGTGCGCGGCGAAGCGGCGCGCGAATATCCGCTGTATCACGAGCATTCGGGCTGGAGCGAGCAGGAGCCCGAGGATTGGGTCGAGGCGACCGTCGAGGCGCTGCGGCAGCTGACCGCTTCCGCAGGCATTGCGCCGGACGAGGTCGAAGGCATCAGCTTCTCCGGCCAGATGCACGGTCTCGTGCTGCTGAACGGCGACGGGCGTCCTGTCCGGCGCGCGATACTGTGGAACGATACGCGGACGAGCGAGCAATGCAGGCAAATCGAGCGGACGCTCGGAAGCAAGCTGCTCGGCATTGCCCGCAACCCGGCGCTGGAAGGCTTCACGCTGCCCAAAATTTTATGGGTGCGGCAGCATGAGCCCGACGTATTCGCGCAAGCGCGGCAGTTTGTCCTGCCGAAAGATTACGTGCGTTACCGGCTGACCGGCGCGCTTCATATGGACTACTCGGACGCCGCGGGCACGCTGCTGCTCGACGTGGCGGAGAAGCGCTGGAGCGGCGAAATACGGGAAGCTTTCGGCTTGAGCGAAAGCTTCTGTCCGCCGCTTGTCGCCTCGCATGAGCCGGTGGGCACACTGCTTCCGCAATGGGCCGGACGAACCGGTCTTTCGCCGGGTGTGAAGGTGTTCGCGGGCGGCGCGGACAACGCCTGCGGCGCCATCGGCGCGGGCATTCTGTCCGAAGGGCTGACGCTGTGCAGCATCGGCACCTCCGGTGTCATCCTTTCCTACGAGAACGACAAGACAAAGGACTTCGCGGGCAAAGCCCACTTCTTCAATCACGGCAAGGAAGACGCCTATTACGCGATGGGTGTCACATTGGCGGCGGGGTATTCGCTCAGCTGGTTCAAAAAGACGTTCGCGCCGGAGCAATCGTTCGACCGCCTGCTGGAAGGCGTCGGCGACGTTCCGCCGGGCGCCGGCGGACTGCTCTTCACGCCGTACCTCGTCGGCGAGCGGACGCCGCATGCCGATGCCGCCATACGCGGCAGCTTCATCGGCATCGACGGTTCGCACGAACGGATTCATTTTGTTCGCGCCGTCATGGAAGGGATCACCTTCTCGCTGAACGAGACGGTGGACATTTTCCGCTGGGCCGACAAGACGGTCGATCGCGTCGTGTCCATCGGCGGCGGCGCGCAAAATCCGGCCTGGCTGCAAATGCAGGCCGACATTTTCGGCGCATCCGTCGTGCCGCTCGAGAACGAGCAGGGTCCCGGCCTAGGCGCCGCCATGCTGGCGGCGTATGGATGCGGCTGGTTCGAAAGCCTCGAGGAGTGCGCCGCCCGGTTCGTACGGTATGGCGCCGCTTATGAGCCGAACCCGGAAGCCGTCCGGGCGTACGAAGAGCTGTTCCGTCTTTACCGGAGCGTCTACGGGCAGACGCGGCCGCTCAGCGCGGAGCTTGCGCCGTTTCGGGTGTAGGCGGGTTTATGCTTTGTCCGCTATGCTGACGGTCAACTAGCGGCAAACCGCATGTTTCGGGGACATGCAGGTGTCCATTAAGATTTATATGTAAGGTTTCTATTAAGGCTACTATTAAGGCTACTATTAAGGCTACTATTAAGGCTACTATTAAGGCTACTATTAAGGCATCCATTACCGATCTAACGAATCTCACAATCGCTATTTGGCGAAAAATCGATGTTCCGGAATTGTAACGAATATGAGCAACGCTATTTGCTTAAAAGTAGTCCAATTCAGGCGGAATATCGTAAATAAGGTGGCTCAGATTCGTTGCTATGAACG
>NZ_JBCNFP010000052.1:0-35277 GCF_050481165.1 Paenibacillus cisolokensis | reverse complement strand
TCATTTTCGTTCATTCGCGCGTACCTCCTATCTTTCCGATACGCTTAGTTTCTCATGAATCTTCGAGTCCGTGTAGGTGGGGAATATTTGACGCTTACTTTAAAATGGTGTCGTGGGATGAGGGATCTCATCATGAAGGGATCAAGAGGGTTATTTAAGTGGAAGCACTTTGAGAAACAAATCATTTACAAAGCGTTCGTTGGTAAAGCTTCTTTGCATATGTACGACGTGAAGTAACATGCATCCAGCGCACCCGAACTTCTTCATGATATATTCCAGCCGATCTACATATGGCACGGAGTCGTGAACATTTCCGACAGTGATATATACATTCGGTGATAATATTGTACTTCTGGTCGACTGTCCGCTGATCGAGATAGAAGAAGCCTTCCTGCTTGCCATCCCTTACCATGTTTCCGTACTCCAGGTCCGTTGTGTTCACCTTTGTTTCTTTGGGTTCTTTCACCTCCTTCCCTGGTTTCAGGGCTTATTTCAGTTAGCATCTCAGTCTGCGCGAATCGCCTCATCCAGTTCATTTATGTACGCCTTCCTGCTCTTGGCGACCTCTTCTTTCACAAACTTTCGTTTATTGGCGTTTGCTTTGATGTGGATGGAGTCGATAATGAGCACACGGCCTGCAACCAAACGATGCTTGATGGCGAGCAAAACCACTTCGTCGAAATCTTTTGAAAACATCGCCATCTTTAAGACGCTCACGGAAATAACTTAGTGTGCTGTGATCCGGGACACGGTCCATAAGTCCAAGACCGAGGAATCAGCGATAAGCGGTATTGGAGTGTCCGTTCAGAGCGAATGCGGAACAGATAGCCGTTAAAGCATTTTAAACAGCATGGGCGAACCAAGTCAAGAATTAAGGAAAAGTCGATATATTGTTGTATTTTCCGGAGAGGATGGTTAGGCAGGACAAGATCTCTTCAATACAGACCCGTTCGTATTGGTTTTGCACATTGGAGTTGGAACGAAGCACAATTCCACCGCCTTTACAGTATAGTTATATTTCATCATTTTAACGCGGTGAATAGATAAATAATATGAACATAAAAATAGCCTTTTGAGGTTTTTCAACAGGCTAAAGGACCCTTTCGGGTCCTTTTCTTACGAGCAGCGGCTGTAGCCGCAGTTGCTGCATGTTTTGCAGCCTTCGATATTGATCAGCGAGGCGGTGCCGCAAGACGGGCACAGGTCGCGCGAGCCTGCGGCAGCCGAAACGTCGTGGCCGCCGTGACCGCCCGCTCCCGCTTCCGCAGCTCCCGCTACGCCGGATGCCGTTCCCGCTTCGGAAGCCGCCGCTTCCTCGGACGCCAATCCGATATGAAGCTCCAGCGACTTGGCCACCGCATCGGCGATCGACTCCACGCGATTGGCGCCGAAGCCGATGGCGCCCGAGCCGCCGATTCCTTTCAGATGCTTGATCAGCAGCTTGACCTTGTTCCCGTGATCGCCGTAACGCAGGAACAACGAGCAGACGCGGCCAAGCGCTTCCGCCATCGCGAATACGTCCGAACCGGCTTTGCCGACGTTCAGGAAAATTTCGCCAGGCGTGCCGTTAATGTCGTTAATCGTAATGTACGCCATGCCGAACGGCGTATTGACTTTGTATGTCGCACCGCGCAGTACTTGCGGACGGCGCTTGTACTGCTTGTCAAACACCTGCTCCGCCTGCGGCGATACGCCGGCATTCAGCGAAGCGTTAAGCGCGCCGAGCGCCGCTTCGTCCGATTGCGCGCTTGCGGCCGTCGTTTCCGCCGCAGCAGGCGCAGCCGCTGCCGTCGCGGCGTCGGACTTCTCCTCCTTCTTCGTGGACAGCACTTGCGTGTCGCGGCTGCCGTCGCGATAGATCGTGACGCCCTTGCAGCCGAGTTCGAAGGCGAGCTCATAGAGCCGCTTCGTCTCTTCGATCGTAAAGTCGGCCGGACAGTTCGCCGTCTTCGAGATCGAGCTGTCCACCCAGCGCTGGATCGCCGCTTGCACGCGAATGTGATCCTCCGCCGTCAGATCCATCGCCGTCACGAAGAAGTCCGGCAGCTCCTTGCCCGGATTCGCGTCCTTCCATTCCTGAGCGATCGGGACCAGCTGCTTGTCGTAGCCGAGCCGGCTTTTCCGGAAATATTCAAAGGCAAAATACGGCTCGATGCCGGTCGACGTGCCGACCATCGTCCCGGTGCTGCCTGTCGGCGCCTGGGTGATGACCGTCACATTGCGCATGCCGCGGTTGCGGACCGCTTCGCCGACTTCCGGATATTGGGCGATCATATTTTTCATGAAGCCGCTCTGTACGAACTTCTCCGCATCGAATGCCGGGAACGAGCCTTTCTCCGCGGCGATTTCCGTGGAAGCTAGGTACGCTTCGCGGGCGATGAAGCCGTACAGCTTGTCGAGAAATTCCAGCGATTCCGGGCTGCCGTAACGAATGCGCAGCTTGATCATCAGCTCAGCCAGCCCCATCGTGCCGAGACCGATGCGGCGCTCGTTCTTCTGATTCCGCTCGTTCTCCGGGAAATGGTACGGCGTCTTGTCGATGACGTTGTCCAGGAAGCGCACCGACCAGCGCGTCACTTTGGACAGTTCGTCCCAAGCGACGTCATCGGCTGCTTCATCGTAGAACTTCGACAGGTTCATCGCCGACAGATTGCAGACGCCCCAAGCCGGCAGCCCCTGCTCGCCGCACGGATTCGTACAGATGATCGGATTGAAGTACCAGCTGTTCGACATCTGATTGTAATATTCCATGAACACGACGCCCGGCTCGGCCGATTTCCACGCCGATTCGATGATCGTATGCCAGATGTCGCGGGCGCGAACCGTCTTGTAGTGCACGATCTTCTTGCCGCGCTGGCGCCACTTCTCCAGATCGCCGTCCCACAGCTCGTCGTACTCGGGATCCTGCGTATCGGGGAAGACGAGATCCCAGTCCAGATCCTCCTTGACCGCGCGCATGAACGCGTTGCTGACGCATACCGACAGGTTGGCGTTGGTCACTTGTCCCATCGTCTGCTTAACCGTAATGAAGTCGTGCAGATCGGGATGCCAGTCGTTAATCATCAGCATAAGCGCGCCACGCCGGCTCCCGCCCTGCTCGATCAGGCCGGTCGTATAGCTGAACAGGCCGCCCCACGATACCGCACCGCTCGAGGAACCGTTCACGCCTGCGACGATCGCCCGGCGGGGACGCAAGGACGACAGATTGATGCCGACGCCGCCGCCGCGGGCCATAATCTCGGTCATCTCCGTCAACGTCTTCATAATGCCGCCCCGGCTGTCATGCGGCGAAGGGATGACGTAGCAGTTGAACAGTGTCAACTCTTCGCTGGCTCCCGCGCCCGCCGCAATCCGGCCGCCCGGCACGAGCTTCCAGTCGTCGAGAATATAGCGGAACTTCTCGCGCCATTCCTTCCGCTTCACTTCCGTTTCTTCCACCGATGCCATCGCCGCCGCCAGGCGGTCCCACATTTCTTCCGGCGTTTTCTCTATCGTAAGCGTCAGTTTGTCGACCGATGACTGTACGATTTCCCCGCTGCGCGTCCGAACCGTCACCGTCTGGCCTTCGCGCGCGATGACTTCGCCCACTTCCTTCGCCGGGAATTTCGGGTCGTCTTTCGTCAGCACGAGGACCACGTCGCCGACCTTCGTCTGGTTCGTATCCGCGTTTTTCCATGCATAACGGTCCAAAAAGATTTTTTCGCTCAGCCCTTCAAGCCGGCTCTTCCGCGTCGCCATTTCCACTAGCGAACCGCCTCCCATTTGTCAAGCTAATTACCATATCTTTTTAACGGCATTGTATGAATTTGGCACCATATATTGTGTGCGTTTCTCATTATACTATACTATATATTGATCTTCATATGGATTTTTCGGGATTTTCGCCCATCAACCCCATTCTCCCCCTCTCTAGCTTCCATTTGCTTGTCCGCACTCTTTTTTTAACGAATTCTTATGAATCGCCTCCGGAAAGGCCATACTGGAAACATGATGAAACGACACTTGAAAGGAGCGCTAGCCTAGACATGTTTCCTCCACCTCCCTCCGCCCCGCGGTCCGACGATACCTATGTCGTCCGCAAACTGCATCCGCTCGTCGATTTGCGCTGCGAACGTTCCTGGTTCGAGGAGCTTCAGTCGCGGCTTGAGAAGAACGGCCCCTGGGACGACTGGGGGCTGTACCAGCTGGCGCTCGAGGCGGAGCAATCAAAACGTGTCGCCGATTTCGACGAGCTGCAATGTCTGCGCTGCCTGCCGGCTTTCGAACCGATGGAGCATCAGGTGGCAACGGCCCGCAAAGTGCTGCACGAAATGGGCGGCCGCGCCATTCTCGCCGATGAGGTCGGGTTGGGCAAGACGATCGAGGCGGGACTCGTGCTGAAAGAATATATGGTGCGCGGACTGGTGAAGCGGGCGCTCATTCTGGTGCCGGCCTCCCTCGTCCTGCAGTGGGTGCGGGAGCTGAATCAGAAGTTCGGCATTCCGGCCGTCGCCCAGAAGCGGGCGTACTCCTGGGAGTACGACATCGTCGTCGCCTCGATGGATACGGCGAAGCGCGAGCCCCATCGCGATACGCTGCTCGGCCAGGATTACGATATGCTCATTATCGACGAGGCACATAAGCTGAAAAACAAAAAGACGAGCAACTATCAGTTCGTCATTCAGCTTCGCAAAAAATATTGCCTGCTGCTGACGGCCACTCCGGTTCAGAACGATCTGGACGAGCTCTACAATTTGATCACGCTGCTCAAACCGGGCCAGCTTGGCGGACAAAGCGAATTCGCAGCCAATTTCGTGCTCGGCAAGCGGCTGCCGAAAAATGAGGACCAGCTGCAGGAGACGCTCTCCTCGGTGATGATTCGGAACCGGCGCAGCGAGGGTAATATTCATTTTACAAAGCGCTTTGTCAAAAATGTGCCGCTTCTGCTCTCGCAGGAGGAACAGGCGCTCTACGACGCGGTCACCCGGTTTGTCCGGGAGCGGTACGAAGAGAGCGGCGGCGACTTGTCCAGCATGCTGTCGCTTGTCACGCTGCAGCGCGAAGTATGCTCGAGCCGCGACGCCGTGTTCGTCACGCTGGTCAATCTGTTCAAGAAGACCGCCGAGGATTCGCCGATACGGGCGAAAATATGGGAGCTGGTGGAAGTGATCCGCCAAATCAAGGCGAACACCAAGGCCGAGAAGGCGCTTGAGCTTGTGAAAGAAATGAACGATAAAGTGATTATTTTCACCGAATACCGGGCGACGCAGGAAGCGCTGCTGCAATTTTTCCGGACGCACGGCCTGACCGCCGTGCCGTACCGGGGCGGCATGAACCGGGGCAAAAAAGACTGGATGATGGACCTGTTCCGGGGCAAGGCGCAAGTGCTGATCGCCACCGAAGCGGGCGGCGAGGGCATCAATCTGCAGTTTTGCAACCATATTATCAATTTCGATCTGCCGTGGAACCCGATGCGGGTCGAGCAGCGGATCGGACGGATTCACCGTCTCGGCCAGACGAAGGACGTTAAAATCTACAACCTGTGCACGCTCGGCACGATCGAAGAGCATATCGTCCACCTGCTTCACGAGAAAATCAATCTGTTCGAGATGGTCATCGGCGACCTGGATCATATTCTCGAACGGTTCGAGCAGGACGATCAATCGCTTGAGCACAAGCTTGCCCGCCTCATGCTGGAATCGGACAACAGCCGCGATTTGCGCGCGGGCATCGATTCGCTCGGCTCGTCGCTGAACCGGATTCGCGGCGAAGTCCAGGTAGCGGAGCGGTCCGGCGACGCTCCCCCCCTCCTTGGGCCGGAGCGGAAAGCCGGGCGGAAGGTGGAGGAAAGATCGTGAACGAGAAGCAAATTCACCGGTTCGTCCAACGTTATCTGGATGCGACCGGCTGCCACATTATCGAAAAATCGCCGGCCCACTTCACGGTCAAGCTGTCGCCTGAAGCCGACCGTATCCTGACGAACCGTCCCTACTACTGGAGCTTCGTAGACCGTACCGGCGCGGAGCCCGAGACGATGACGTTCCGATTCATTACGGACAAGTCGAAATATGAAACGAACGCCAATGCCGCACCGGCGGACCATGCGGGCCGCTCCGTCATGGATGCGGCGGCCGACGCCGCAATGGCGCGTTCCCTCGGCTTCGTGCACGGCTCGCCCGCGGCGCCGGCGCGCGTCCCCGAGGAAGTGCTTCACTTCGGCTCGCAGCGGCTGGAGCAAATTTTTGGCGCCGCCCGGGCGGGAGGCCGCTTCGTCTGTCTGTTCCAGGAGCCGGAGCGGCGCAGCCGCCACCCGCTGGAATCGACGCCTTACACCGCATGGCTAGGCGTCAATATGAAGGTCGAATTCGCTTCCGACCGGAAGCGGGAAGAGATTCATTCGTTCGGCGTTTCGCTCGCGACCGGCCAATTCGTTGAACGGTTCCATGAACGGCTCGTCAATCTGCGGATGACGCCGCGCCTGCCTCCGAACATTCATCTGGCGAAGAACGGATTGACGCTCGGCAAGGCGCTGGCCGCGATTGAAGGCTCGCTGGAGAAGAAACTGCGCGGTTACGATTACGAATGGGCCAAAGAAGCTTCGCAGCGGCTGAAAGAGGAACTGGCGCAGGTCGCGCATTACTACGAACCGCTGATCGCCGGCGCCGAGGAGGAGTCAAAGGCGGCGATCGCCGAACAGTACGAGCGGCGGAAGGAAGAAATCCGCTGGCAGTACGAGCCGAGAGTGACGGCATCCGTCATAAATTGCGGTATCTTTCATCTGGAAGGGATCGGATAAGTCCACATTAGACGTTTTCCTGCGCAATCCGGCAAAAATAGAACGTCGATGCGGCAGCCGGACGTGACAGGTTCCTACACTCTTTTCCCTGCTTGTCCGCTACAATGGACGGTACATCGTCCGTCACGACGAAAAAACGGGAGGATGAACGAGCCTTGAGTCAAACGATGCGCAAATGGGTGCCCGCCTATGCGGCCGCCCTTATCTTTCTCGCCGCCGCAGGATCGATGCCGCCGGCCGCAAGCGCGGCCAGACCGGCAACGCTGCATGAACAGGTAAGCCAATGGATCGAGGCTTTGTCCGCCGAAAGCGGCTACGAATTGTGGAAATCGGCCGCTTATAGCATCTCGCCGCTCGGTCCCGGCACACACAGCTGGTACGTAACCGTCAAGAACGGTCCGGCAATTACCGGCTATCTGATTGTGGAAGCGACGGACCGCGAAGCGGAACCGTACCGTCTTGTCGAGTACGGCTCCGGCCCCCATCCGCTGTTCGATTCCGCTGTTCTTCGACACGGAATGAGCAAGGAAGGAATCGGCCGCTATAAGGCCGTACCGCTTTATTATCATCCTTTGCTGGCGGTCTGGCATATTACGAAGCCGGATGGCGCCGTTCTGTACGCCGATGCGATGAGCGGGGAAACGCTGCCGATCGACGACAAGCTGCTGGGCAAAGCCGTGAGCGAAGCGGGCGAGCCGAACGGCGTTTCCGCCGCAGCGTCGATCGGAACGGCGACGATCGAAACGGTAAAAGATACCGCCATCGACAAGCCCCGACCGGCCTGGGAGGTGTCCGTCCGCCGCAACGCTTCTTTCGAAAGGTACGACCGGATGCCCTGGCTGACCGGATCGCCGCTGGCGGCAAGTGAACGGCATCTGCTGCCCGCAATGCTGGACAAGCGCGCGGAAATCCGGTACACCGCAGAGCTGTACCGGAATACGACCCGCTTCGTATGGGCTGTCGTCGGTTACGACCAATGGTCCGACGGCACGACCGAACATACTTACATTACGCTTGAAGGCGAAGGAACGCGAAACGTCTTATTTGACCTGCTTCTGTCTGAAGGGGAATTTTACCGATAATTTGTCCTTGAACGAACGCCAACGCCGATTGTTCCACCACATCGCGATCGATGCCGGCGCCATTCCGAACCAGCGCACATGCCACGGCTCTCTTGCCGACCTGGCTTCGGACCGGCTCCGGCGTCTTTCTTCCTTGGGCGTTTCGATATATTGCACGAATCGTTCCGTTATATATTTGATATACTCATCTGCATCCGCCATCGTTAATGCCTCCCTTTTCCTTCGTAAATTTCCCGTTTCCCATAATTCTATTGTGCCCGCCCGGCGCCTTCTCCAAACGAACAAACTCTCGCACGTATGGACTTCCTTGCCGCTGCGCACAATATTTAGAAAACGATCCCGGTCCTTCACAGGAGGTTATGACATTATCGATGAATCGTTCCTCGTTTCGCCGGTTCCTTGCATGCGTTAGCGCAATATTTATCGCTCAGATGATTGCGGCCCTGTCTGTTCATCCGGCCTATGCTTCCGATCCCCCCTCCTACAAACGGGCGCTTCCGACGGCCGAAGTACTG
Organism: Paenibacillus cisolokensis; assembly: GCF_050481165.1. Taxonomy (NCBI): domain Bacteria; kingdom Bacillati; phylum Bacillota; class Bacilli; order Caryophanales; family Paenibacillaceae; genus Paenibacillus; species Paenibacillus cisolokensis. The sequence continues at coordinate 26,905 of NZ_JBCNFP010000052.1, read as the reverse complement.
CTGGACGCCGGACACGGCGGAATTGACGACGGGGCTTCTTACGGCGGCGTGCTGGAAAAAAACATCAATCTCGCGATCGCCAAAAAGGTTTACCTGCTTCTTAACAGCGAAGGCATTCCGACCGTGCTGAATCGGACCGGCGATTACGCCTTGAGCGACGACAACCGCTGGCATGCGAGCCGCTCGCGGCACCGGCGCGATCTGAGCCAAAGAAGACAGCTTACGGATGAAATCAACGTGCAAATACTCGTCAGCCTGCACGTCAACGCCGGCAGAAACAAAAACAAACGCGGTCCGCTCGTGCTTCACCAGGACAACGAGGAAAGCGTCAAGCTAGCAACATGCATCCAGGAGGCGCTCAACCGGCAGCAGGGCACGCATGCGAAGCCGAAGCTCGGCAAGCCGTTCTATCTGCTTAACAGCGTCAAGCGTCCGGCCGTCATCGTGGAGATGGGCTTTATCACCAATGCCGAAGACCGCGCCATGCTTACCGACCCGCAGCAGCAAACGGCGATCGCCCAGGCGATCGTCTCCGGCATTCGCCAGTATCGCGAGCGGGCCGCCAAACAGGACTAAAGACGCAATCCGTCGGGAAAAGCCGGGAGTCCGCGCACGATGTCGGGCAGCTTAACGAAATCGGCTGTCTGCTGCAGTTCCGGCAACGAGCTGCGCAGGACCTTAGATGTGTAAAGTCCCGGAGGGCCGACATGACCGATGACAACGCAATCGCTCCGGGATTGCAGCTGCCGGACCAGCACGTTAACCTGTTTGGCGATATAGGCCGGCTTATACGAATTGTCAAGAAAGACGTTGTTGACGGCATAAGGCACCCCGATTTCGGCCGCCAGCTTCGGAATGACCGAATGTTCCGTCGTCCGGCTGTCGAGAAAGATGAGCCCCCGCTCCTTGCACACCGTCAGAACGATGCGCATGACGCGCTCGTCGGCCGTCGCTTTCGATCCCATATGATTATTCATGCCGATCGCGTGCGGAATATGATCGATCGCCGCTTCCACCCGCCTGCGGATTTCGCTGTCGTCAAGATCCGTCGTAATGGCGCCCGGTCCGAGCCACTCCTTCTTTCCCCGCACCGGCTCCATCGGCATATGGACGATCACATCGTGTCCGAGCCGGTGAGCCTCCTCCGCATCCGCCTTCGAGGTGGGCATAAACGGCATGACGGCGACCGTGAACTTGACCGGCAGTGCCATCATTTCCTTCGTCCCGGACATCCCGTTTCCGAAATCGTCGATCACAAGAGCGATCCGTTTGCGGACGCCGGTTTCCTTGCCGGTTTTGACGCCGGCTGGCGCCGCATCGGCCGGGAAAACAGCGGCGAAGAGCATGAAGGCGGCGCATGCCGCCATAATCGTTGCTTTTCCCCATTTTTGCGCTTTCCGTTTCATCCCGCCATAGCTCCTTTCGGTACCTTGTTTTCCTCCTCATTCTTTGTGTCAGACGGGCAAAATATGTAGCCGCGGTAAGGAGAAATCCGCCAACAGAACGGCAAATATTGACTGAAAATTAGAACTTCGTTCCGTCGCTTGACGTTCCGCCGGAGCGCGTGCTAAGATAACTATCGTGATTGCGATACGATATGCGGTCGTGGCGGAATTGGCAGACGCGCTAGATTCAGGTTCTAGTGGTAGCAATACCGTGGAGGTTCAAGTCCTCTCGACCGCACCATATTGCATCCCAGACGATGACGAACAAGCCTTCAACCTGATCCGCTCCGCTTGACCGGACACTCATGGTTGAAGGTTTTTTTGTTGCAGAAATTCAAAACCGTTTATGCCAAATCGAAAAAAACAATTGACACGATTGAAGATACTGTGGTAACTTGCATTTATATCCATTTGACTTTAACAGAAAGGAGCAGGACTGTCATGAAAGCGATCAACGTATTTATTTCATTAGGGCATCTTCACGATTCGGCCCGCAATTTCATACTCCCTAACGTGACGGCCCTGACTCCGGATCTATCGGATTCGAACAGAGGATAACGCGACCGCTGTTCGTTTCGCGTAAACTCCGAACGAGTATTCAGGCGCATGTCACGGTTCACCGTGGCATGCGCTTTTGCTATGCAGAGCAAAGCACATCGCTTCCGGGCGGTGTGTTTTTTTGTTCGCAAAACGCCCCTGCCGAACCGTTGTCGCAATTCGAGAGAGGAGAGTTTCTGATGATTTCGGTAATGCAAAAACTCGGCTGGTTTTTCAGGCTGGAGTGGAAACGGTACGCGATCGCCATTCCGCTGCTTACGATTGCGGGAATATTGGAGATCATTCCCCCGATGCTTGTCGGCCGTTCGATTGACGCCATTCAGCTGAACGATATGACATGGGAGAAGATCACCGTAACGCTGCTGCAGCTGGCGGGCATTACGATCGGCGTGTACATCATTTCCTATATATGGATATATAAATTGTTCGGCGGTTCGTTCGTGGTGGAACGGATGCTGCGTTCGCGGCTTATGCGCCATTTTCTGAAGATGACGCCGACTTTCTTCGAGAAGAACCGGACGGGCGACTTGATGGCCCGGGCGACGAACGATCTGCAAGCCGTATCGATGACGGCCGGATTCGGCATTCTGACGCTGCTCGATTCGACGCTGTGGATGGCGACGCTGCTGGTGACGATGACCGTGCTGGTCTCATGGAAGCTGACGCTGGCGGCCATTCTGCCGCTGCCTATTATGGCCATTCTGGTCAGCATTTACGGCAAATGGATTCACAAGCGCTTCACGGAAGCGCAAGATGCGTTCGGCGAAATGAACGACGGCGTGCTGGAGACGGTCTCGGGCATCCGGGTCATTCGCGCTTTCACCCAGGAACGGGCTGCGGAGAAGCAGTTCGCCGACGTCACGCAAAACGTGCTGCACAAAAATCTGGCCGTCGTTCGCATCGATGCGCTGTTCGAACCGACGATCAAAGTGCTGGTCGGCGTCAGTTACTTGATCGGCCTCGGTTACGGCGCGTATCTGGTGTTTCACAATGAGTTGACGATCGGCGCGCTGGTCGCCTTTAACGTCTACCTCGGAATGCTGATCTGGCCAATGTTCGCCGTCGGCGAATTAATCAACATCATGCAGCGGGGCAACGCTTCGCTCGACCGGGTCTACGAAACGCTCGGATACAAGCCGGATGTGCCCGAGCCTGAGCGCGAGAATACCGAGCCGGTGGAACGGCCCGGCAGGATCGAATTCCGGAACGTGACGTTCCGCTATCCCTCCTCGTCCGCCGACAATTTGACAGACGTGTCGTTCGTGCTGGAGCCGGGACAGACGCTCGGCATTGCGGGACGGACCGGCAGCGGCAAATCGACACTGATCAAGCAGCTGCTGCGTGAGTATCCGCCCGGCCAGGGCTCGATCACCATTTCCGGCGTGCCCATCGAGCGGATCGATATGGATCGGCTGAAATCGTGGTACGGATATGTGCCGCAGGAGCAGTTTTTGTTCTCCCGGACGGTGAAAAGCAATATTTTGTTCGGTTCCTCCGATGCGACGGACAACGAACTGGATCATGCGCTGGCCATGTCGGCGTTCAAAAAAGATCTTGCGTTTCTGCCGAACGGGCTGGAAACGTTGGTCGGCGAGAAAGGTGTAGCGTTGTCGGGAGGCCAGAAGCAGCGCGTCTCAATCGCAAGATCGCTAATCGCCAATCCGGACATTCTCATACTGGACGACGCGCTATCCGCTGTGGATGCCAGAACCGAGGCGGAAATTATCGCGAATATCCGGTCGACCCGGGCAGGCAAAACGACGTTGATCGCAACCCACCGGCTTTCCGCTATTCAGCACGCCGACCTGATCATCGTGCTGGAAGACGGCCGAATTGTCGAACGGGGAACGCACGATGAATTGATGCGGCTGGGCGGCTGGTACAAGGAACAGTTCGAACGGCAGCAGGTGGAAGCGAAATCCGAAAGCGGGTGACATGAATGAGCATGGAAATGGAACATTATGACCTGGACGCCGACCGTACGACGATCGGCAAAGGCAAGACGGTCATGCGCCTGGTCAAATACGCGCTGCATTTTCGAACACAGCTGTTTATTGCGTTGTTCATGCTGACCGTCGCCGTCGGTACCGACCTGGTCGGGCCGCTGGTGGCGAAACGGCTGATCGACGAGCATATATCGGGCATCGAGCGCCGGTGGTATCAGACGGAATCGGCGGGAGCCTACGCGGTAGCGTATGACGGCGCCCTGTACAAACGGGAAGACCGCTTTGCCGACGGCGAACGTCGCGGCCCTGAAGCTCGGATTCTGCAGGTGGGACGCGATTATTATTTCATCGGGCAGCCCATCGCGGCCGACGGAGCGCGGAGCGTAACGGCCGACGGCAGCGTCGCCATCGCGGCAGGCGCGGAGACGGCGGTCTACCCCGCGCAGAAATTAAGCCGGCAAGAGCTGCTGCGCTTCTTTCTTCCCGAGTTCAGCGGCATTCTCCGTCTGTGCTGGATTTATTTCGGGCTGATTCTCGTTTCGGCGGTATTTTCCTACGGACAGCGGTACTATTTGCAGGCTGCGGCCAACCGCATTATCCGCAAATTGCGCATCGATGTTTTCGGCCAGATGAACCGGCTGCCGATCCGCTATTTCGACAATCTTCCGGCCGGAAAGGTCGTCTCGCGGATTACGAACGATACGGAAACGATTCGCGAGCTGTACGTGACGGTATTGGCGAACTTTTTTACGGGCACGGTCTATATGGCGGGAATATTTGCGGCTTTGTTCATCCTCGATGTCCGGCTCGCGGCCATATGCCTGTTCATTATCCCGGTATTGGTCGTCTGGATCTATATTTACGGCAAAGCCGCCAAACGGTACAACCATACCATTCGCTCGACGATCAGCGAAATTAACGGCAGAATCAACGAGTCGATTCAGGGCATCCCGGTCATTAAAGCTTTCCGCAAGGAACGGATGATGGAAGAGGAGCTCGAGACGTTCAACAACAAGCTGTTCGACTTCAAAAACCGGCTGCTTAGTCTGAATGCGCTGACCGGCCACAATCTGGTCGGCGTCATCCGGAATATCGCATTTGTCTCCTTGATCTGGTATTTCGGAGGCGTTTCGATAAGCGGGCCGCAAGATGCCGTGACGCTTGGCGTGCTGTACGCGTTCGTCGATTATTTGAACCGTCTGTTCAATCCGATTGTCGGCATCGTGAATCAGCTGCCCAATCTGGAGACGGCGCTGGTATCCGCGGAGCGTGTATTCGTGCTGATGGACGAACCGGGTGAAGACGTATCCGATCAGGTAATGGCGCGCTATAAAGGCAACGTGAAATTCGAAAACGTCTGGTTCGCATACAAAGAGGACGAATATGTGCTGAAAGGCATTTCGTTCGAAGCGAAGCAAGGTCAGACGGTTGCGCTGGTCGGTCATACGGGCTCCGGCAAGAGCTCCATCCTCAACCTGCTCTTCCGTTTCTACGACGTCGAAAGCGGCAGCATCAAGATCGACGGCGTCGACATCCGCGACATGCCGCGGCAGACGATGCGCCGGCATATGGGCATCGTGCTGCAGGACCCGTTCTTGTTCACGGGGACGATTGCGTCCAACGTCTCGCTGAACGACCCTTCGATCTCCCGGGAACAGGTGGAGAAAGCGCTGCGTGACGTAGGCGCGGACCGGCTGCTCGGCCAGCTTCCCAAAGGAATCGACGAGCCGGTTATCGAGAAAGGCGGAACGCTGTCCGCCGGTCAGCGGCAGCTGATCTCGTTCGCCCGCGCGCTGGCGTTCGACCCGGCCATTCTCATTCTTGATGAAGCGACCTCGAATATCGATACGGAGACGGAAGCGGTCATTCAGAACGCGCTTGAAGTGGTCAAAAAAGGCCGCACGACGTTCGTCATCGCCCACCGGCTGTCGACCATCAAGAGCGCCGATCTGATCTTGGTGCTGGACCGGGGCGAAATTGTCGAGCGCGGCGATCACGACACGCTGATGAAACGGCGCGGCAAGTACTATCAGATGTATCAAATCCAGCAAGGCGAACTGGCGTCGACCGTTTGATGACGGCAAAAAGAAATTATTTATTCAAATTAATGCTTGACTCGCTACTTTTATTTGTGATATATTATTTCTGTTGACATCATTACTTCCCACACGGAAGCGAGTCATCTGCGGTCGTGGCGGAATTGGCAGACGCGCTAGATTCAGGTTCTAGTGGTGTAACAGCCGTGGAGGTTCAAGTCCTCTCGACCGCACCATATTCACATGAACTGCTCGTAAAATTGTCCTTGCGGCGATTTACGAGCTTTTTTGTTTGCCCAGGCGAAAAAAATCGCTATTGATCATGGAATAGTAGGCTATGAATTGATGAAATCGGTCCGGCTATCGTTCCCGGATGTTTACGAAGGGACGATCTACACCATATTGCGTCGGCTGAATGCCAGCGGATATGCCAGCATAACGAAAATCGAGTCTCCGAACGGCCCGGCCCGAAAATATTATCATCTGACGGAAGAAGGTCAGGCATATTTGAACCGGATGATCCGGGAGTGGAAGGAACTGGTCGAAAACGTTGCCGCTATTGGAATCCGGGTATGAGCAAATTACCGCCATGTTCCCGAAGCGAATATCAGGCAAAATGATTCATCGATTTCGTTATCTTGCTTTTTCATTCCAAAATGCGCGCATAATCGGCCTGCATGGGGTATACTTGTTATCGGAGGCGAACGAATATGCAAGAGCCTGCACCTGCAACAGACGAGCAGTGGCAAGCGATCCTCAATAATGACGCTTCTTACAACGGCCAATTTTATTATGCTGTCAAATCGACAGGCATTTTCTGTTATCCGTCCTGCAAATCAAAACCGCCGAAAAGAGAAAACATCGGCATTTATTATTCGGCCGAACAAGCGCTAACCCGATATCGCCCTTGCAAACGGTGCAAACCGACAGGACAGCGATTGCCGGATGAAGAATGGATTGCCGTCGTAACGGAGTACATCGAACGGAACTATGGCGAAAATTTAAAGCTGGAACATCTTGCAAACATTTGCCACGGTACGCCGTATCACCTGCACCGTACATTCAAAAAGGTGAAAGGAATGACGCCCGCAGCCTTCATTCAACAATTCCGCATCGATAACGCCAAGGACTTGTTGAGACGCACCGATAAAACGGTCGCAGAAGTCGGCGAATGCGTAGGTTTGCCGAATACGCCCTACTTTATTACGCTGTTCAAAAAAATGACCGGCTATACCCCGGAAAGCTACCGCAAAAGGCATAAGCAGCACGCTAACCTGTAAAGGAGGCGATGAATGAATGGCACCGGACAACGGATTCATCTACTGGTCGTTACTTGCTCATGAGGAATGGAAGCTGCATCTCGCCATGACGGAAGGCGGGCTTTGCTTCGTCGGTTCAAATAACCAGCCGTTCGAGGAACTGAAAGATTGGGCATCCGCCCGTTATCCAGGCAGAACGCTGGTTCGGGATGACGAATCGCTGCGTCCCTACTCGACTGAGATCGTCGAATATTTGCAAGCAACACGCCAATCCTTTTCGTTTCCGGTTGTTTTACGGGGAACTCCCTTTCAAGAAGCGGTATGGAACGCACTTCGCCAGATTCCGTACGGACAAACCCGATCTTATTCCGATATCGCGCTGCACATTCAGAAACCGGCTTCGGTTCGCGCAGTAGGCGCCGCAATCGGGGCAAACCCCGTTTTAATTACCGTACCTTGTCATCGCGTCATCGGCAAAAACGGAGCGCTTACCGGTTACCGGGGCGGCCTGGACATGAAAACAAAATTGCTGGAACTGGAACGGACCCTATCGCCTCCCTATACTTGTGGGCCATTTGAATCGATCGGTTCGTCTCCTCCTAGGCCAAACATGAAAAAACCGCGAAACGCCTTGATTTGACAAGGCTTCTCGCGTTTTTTTTCTCTAGTCGAACAGATCGCCGAGGACATCGAGCACGCTTTTTTTCTTTTTATACGGATAACCGTGCTTGTCGTATTTCGATTTGCCGTGTCCGTAATGATGGCCGCGTTGATCGTAACCGTATCCTTGCTGGGGCGTCCCATACCCCTGCTGGGGGCCGTAGCCTGGGGGCGGACCGCCGTACGGAGCGTGTGGCGCCGCTCCCGGAGCCGCTTGCGGAGGCCGATCGTACGGCTCCTGCTCCATTCGCCCGATCTCTTCCTGCAGCTCGTGCACGCCGCGCATCAGCTTGTCCAGCTCTCCCCGGTCCAGCCACACGCCCTTGCAATCCGGGCATACGTCGATCATGACGCCGTTTTTCTCGACTTCGCGCATGCGCACATCTTCACAAACCGGACATTTCATCGCAATCCCTCCTCGCTTTCACGCCCTCTTTCCTTATACGGCTCATTCGTCAAAAGGATTCGCCCGTTTTTCGGAAGCCGGCTGATAAATATAGCGTCTGCTCACTTTGACGACACGGCGGTTTGGTTTGCGGATGACGACCGACTCGTCGTCCCAGGCCACCACGATGCCGAGCACATCGTTGCTCTCGATGCCGTCCCGAACGACCCGAACCGTTTCGCCGCTTTGCCTGAACCGATCCAACTGCTCTTCGCTAACCATGCTCTTCCTCCATCTTGTAAATGCATCCCCATTGGCAAAAGGCCCCCACATCGCGCCTGACGCTTGCGATATGGGGGACTGTCGCGATTTACGCTGCCGGTCAGCGGCAGCATGGTCGAAGTGTTGCATTTTGGGAGTCTGTGCGCGAATCAGCCGACATGCTCCTTCGTGTCGTTCGTTTCATACCATTCGTCCAGCACGCGGGAAGACATGACGCGATTCGAAACATACTCCGCCTGCTTGTCCGTAAACTGGTGCCGCCATTCGATGCCAAGCTCTTCGCAAAGCTTGACGACCGTCAGCAGCTCGGACCAGGCTACGTAACGCTTATACCAGAAGAACTGCGGATGCTCGATCATATAAGGGTACAAATCGTCGAATTCGGTGTGCTTGCAATCCAGCGCACGCTCGAAGTGAATTTTGGCATCCGACAGTTTGGACTCAAAAAACTCGCGGTTTGCAATAGCCATTTTGTGCGCCTCCCCTCTACTTACTTTATATTATAAAGGAAATGATCCGGCAGCGAAAGATCGATCAGCCGCCGCCCGTTCAGGCAAACGTGATGGTTCCGTTGTCGAGCGAGGCGATTTTGACCAGCGAATCGACTCGGATTCCTTGTTCGCGCAATGTTCTCGCGCCGGATTGGAACGTCTTTTCGATGACGACCCCGATTCCTGCCAGCTCGGCGCCGGAGCGTTTAATAATTTTAATGAGCCCCCGGGCCGCGTCTCCGTTTGCAATGATGTCGTCAATGAACAATACCCGGTCCCCATCGTGAAGAAACTTTTTGGACACCATAATGTCGGTCACGATGCCTTGCGTAAAAGAGGGTACCCGTTCGCAATACGATTCCGGATCGGCGATGAGCGTCTTCTTCCGGCGCGCGAACAGCAGCGGAACGCCAAGCGCCTGAGCGGTCGCGAAGGCGATCGGAATGCCGGACGATTCCAGCGTGACAACCTTCGTGATCTTCTCCCCCTCATAAAGCCGGGCAAATTGCTGCCCCATCTCCGTCGTCAATACCGGATCGACCTGATGATTCAGCAGCGCATCCAGTCTCAACACATCGCTGCTGATGACCGACGCCTCCTGTAAAATTCTCTTCTTGAGCGTCTCCATATGACCCCTCCACACAAAATCTTATTCGTTACATTACCACAGCCGGCGGAACTTTCGCAAGCGCGGAGCAGAAGCCCGAAAATGCCGGCTTGTCATGCCCGTCCATTCACGGACATACCTTGTATAGTACAAGGCTTTCGAAAGCGGGGGCGGGAAATGAAAAGGACGGGCAAAGTATTGCAAATCGCATTTACCTATATCGGCACGATCGTCGGCGCCGGGTTTGCGACAGGGCAGGAAATTTTGCAGTTTTTCACCCGTTTCGGACATTGGGGGACGTTCACCATTGCGGTGGCGACGCTGCTGTTTATCTGGCTCGGCACCAAAATGATGGTGCTCGCGGGAGAAATTCAGGCCAAGTCTTACGAGGATTTGAACAAAGCGCTGTTCGGCGAGCGGGCCGGCCGCCTCGTCAGCCTTTTTATGATGGTCATTCTGCTCGGGGTCATTGCCGTCATGATGGCGGGAGCCGGATCGATCTTTTACGAGCATTGGAACATCTCGTATGTCTCTGGACTGCTCATTACGATAGCCGGCTGTTATGTGCTGCTGCGCAAAGGCATGAAATCGATACTGACCGTCAACACCATTGTCGTACCGCTTATGCTGCTGTTTACCGTGATCGTCCTGGCCGACGCAATCGCATCCCCCGGCTCGAGCCGATGGTTGACGATCAAGACCGATCTGTCGCCGTGGGCAGCCTGGGCTGCGCCTTTTCTGTACGCCGCCTTCAACTTGTCGATGTCTCAAGCCGTTCTCGTGCCGCTCGGCGCCCAGATCGGCGACCGGAAGACGATTGTGGCGGGGGCCTGGATTGGCGGAATCGGGATCGGCTTTATGCTGCTCGCCGGCCATATCGCCTTGTCGATGCATATGCCCGGCGTTCAGCAATTCGCCATCCCGATGGGCGGCATTGCCCGCGGGCTGGGCCAGGGCTTGCAATGGATTTATACCGCTTTGATCTTCGCGGAAATTTTCACGACCTTGATCGCCGACATCTACGGCCTGTCGCTGCAGTTGCAGGAACGGCTGAAATGGCCGCGCAACTTGCTGACGGCGATCATTCTCCTGATCTGCTTTTTTGCCAGCCGGATCGGCTTCGAGCCGCTATTGTCCACCCTCTATCCGCTGTTCGGCCTCTTCAGCCTCGGGTGGCTTGCCTTGATCATCCGGCAACGGACGGAAGCGAAAGGGACGCCTCCCGGGCGCAACTAGTCGCCCAAGAGACGCCCCTGGAAGCGGTCCGGCAAACGAATGGCCCGGAAAACCCGGTGTCAGGAACCGGGCTTCATCTCCGCGTACACCTGCTTCAGCTGGTTAATAACGCGTTGCAGCGAATATTCTTTCTTCGCTCTTTCCCATGCCGAGCGCGCCAGATTATAGCGGAAGGCCGGATCGGTAACGACCTTCACCAGCGCTTCGCATAACGCGTCGGGATCGTCGGGCGGAACGAGCAGTCCGTTCTCGCCATCCGTAATTTGCTCCGCTATCCCCCCGACATTCGTTCCGACGAGCGCCAGCCAACAAAGCGCCGCCTCGGCAAATACCGAACCGAACGCTTCCGCCCGGGAGGGAAGCACGAATACATCGAAGAACGGCATGAATTGTTCGGGGTGCAGCATATAACCGTAAAAAATAATATCGTCGTACAGACCGAGCGACACCGCGAGCTGCTCCAACTCTTTGCGAATCGGTCCGTCGCCGATAATATGGAGCATGAACGGATGCCCCTGGCTCTTCAGCTTGGCGCAGGCATGCAGCAAAACGTCGAGCCCTTTGGCGGGAACGAGACGGCAAACGGTAATGAGCTGCGGCACTTCGTTCTCATGCGCAACCGGCTTGAACCGTCTTTCGTCGAAGCCGTTCGGGATGACCTGAATGCGCTCAGCATCCTGTACGTAAGGAGCCAGGTACGAGCGGAACGAATGGGAAACGGTCAGCAGCCGGTCGGCCTTCGCCTCCAGCTCGCCATAGAGCGACGTCAAAAACCGGTGCGCGGCATCGCCTTCGCGGATTTTGCCGTTCAAAATCAGCTCGCGTTCGTAGCTGGAGTGGATCGTCACCGCCAGCGGCGTATCGGGAAAAAGCCGTTTCATGGATAGCGCGGCGATCGGATGATGGGCATGAATGAGGTCGTAATTTTGCTGGATACGCAGCCGTGTCCACCACAAATAGTCGCGAAACGTCTGCATATATTTGTCGACGACCGGATCGCCGGCAAAAGCGGCCGCATCGAACGTTTCGAATGCAATTTCCTCATGCCCTTTTCCTCTGACCCGCTTGGGCAAAGAGAACAAATCCATCTTCCAGCCTGCCTTATTGAACCGCTCCCGGATGTACGGAACCATGGACGACACCCCGCCGGGCTGCTCCGGCGGAAAAAACAACGCTTGCAGGATGTTCAAAAGCTGACCTCCTAAAGACTTTTCGAAGAAAAGTCGCTTCGTAAGCATAAGCTTAGACTTTGCGGAGCAAAGTCACTTCGTAAGGATAAGCTTAGACTTTGCGGAGCAAAGTCACTTCGTAAGGATAAGCTTAGACTTTTCGAAGAAAAGTCACTTCGTAAGGATAAGCTTAGACTTTTCGAAGAAAAGTCACTTCATAAGCATAAGCTTAGACTTTTCGAAGAAAAGTCGCTTCGTAAGCATAAGCTTAGACTTTGCGGAGCAAAGTTACTTCGTAAGCTTGAGTCCGGGCTTCGGGCTTGGCTATCGTGAAATCAAACGCTGTGCTGCAACCCGTTCCTTCATATATTATAAGACTTTGCCGCGAGAAAAAGTACCCCCGCCGCTGCCGGCAACTTGTTGTTCGCTTACGCCGCCGTCCCTGTTGCCGTTCGTTCGAGACGCCGCCTTCAAGCGGCGCCCGCCTTATCGCCTTTGCGCCGGCTTGATCCGCTTGAGCGCATACAGCTCGTCGTCCAGCGACTGGCTGCGTTCCGCGATCAATACGCGCGCGTCTTCCACACCCTGGTTGTACGCGTACGGACCGATCTCGCCGAGCATCCAGTCGAGCAGCTGCTCGGCAGCCAGCCGGCCGATCGTCTCCGACCTTTCTTCTTCAAAATAGAGCCTGATACGCTCGATTAGCGCCTCTTTCTCTTCGCGGGGCAGTTTGAATACCATACCGTTACTCGCCTCCCGACAATTCCCTGCAATACTTGCGGTCGGCTAGTTCCGCCCCGCGTCAAGCGCGAGCTCGCCTTTCAGCACTGTGACCGCTTCCCCGATCAGCTTCACTCTGTCGCCCGCGTCGATGACGCGCAAAAATCCTCCGCGGCTCGACGCCTGATAAGCGGTCATCTCCGTTCGCCTAAGCCGCTTGGACCAATAAGGGGTCAGCGCGCAATGGGCGGAACCCGTAACGGGATCTTCGGGCACGCCCAATGCCGGGTAGAACGCCCGGGAGACGAAATCGTAACCGGTCCCCGCATCGGCCCGCGCTGTCACGACGACGCCCCGCGCCGTCAACGCACTCAGCAGGGCGCTGTCCGGCTTCAATTCGCGCACCGCGCGCTCGCTTTCCACCTCTATGAGATAATCCATCCGGTTGCGTCCCGTAAAGCGCGGAATCAAGCCGAGCGCTTCAATCAATTCGTCCGGCGCCTTGTCCGGCGTAACCGGTTCGGAAGGAAAATCGAGCATGATCCCCTTGCCGTCCCGCACGGCGGTCAGCATGCCGCTCAACGTGCTGAAGCGCGCTGCCGCCTTGCCTTCCAGTTGTCCGGTTTCCCACAGGAAGTGGGCGGCGGCCAGCGTCGCGTGACCGCAAAGCTCCACTTCCGCTTTCGGCATAAACCAGCGAAGCGAATAATGGTCCCCTGCCGGAACGAGAAACGCCGTCTCCGACAAATTCATCTCCGCCGCAATAAGCTGCATTCGCTCGTCGTCAAGCGGCTTCTCCGTAAAACAAACAGCTGCCGGGTTTCCTTTGAAAGGCTCGGCGGTAAACGCATCGATAATATGAATCGTACCGTTATTCATAACTTCTCCCCTTCGGGCGTCCGCTTGGACGGCCCGGACTTCTTCATCGATCACTTGATTGGAATATACAATTCAACCGGCACTTCTTCCAGATGCTCGTCGATATAGAATACTTCGATCGAAACGGCATTCTCCAGCTTTTCCAGCTTCATCTCTTTCATCCATATGAACAACTGGTCGTAGGCTTCTCCGATTCGTTTATTGGTGCAAGTAGTCATCGCATAGCGATGCTCCGGGATGGTAAACTGCACCATGCCCGGCGGGACAACTTCCAAACGGCGCGTTTCATAGCAGGCCCAATAGGTGGCGAATACCTCGTTGCCGAAATATGGGCTGTAGAGCGCGGGCGACTTGATTGCGGAGCCGAGCTCGTGTTTTCGGGCGATAAACTCGGTCTGCAAACGGATCGCCTCGTCCGGAAGCGTCGAGAACGGCCCGCAGTAACTGATACCGACCAGGTTTATAGCAGGTTTGTTCACGATCGTGCATAGATCCAACATGCTTATCCCCCTTCGTACAGTTCGCGAGGCATGTACGCCATGAATGGCGCTTCTTTCTCAGTTTATCACGATTGTCCGCCAATGGCACAATTTTAAAACGGATTTTCCTACATTTTTTTCAATTCATAACAAATTACAACCAACCGATCAATTCCCGAAGACTCTTCGTTTTGCGAAGCGGCACCGCCGAAATCGCGTTGTCCCAGGGCTGATTGCGCTCAAACCAGACCGTATGCAGGCCTGCCTCGCAGGCGCCGGCCATGTCGTTGCGCGGATGATCGCCGATGTATAGCGCGCGTTCCGGCAGCACATCCAGGAGGGACAGCGCCAGCCGGAAAATCCCCGGATCGGGTTTGCGGATGCCGACATCCCCGGACACGACAACCGCACCGAACCGAGCCCGGATGCCGAGACGATCGATTTTGCGATTTTGCACGTCGCTGCCCCCGTTCGTTATAAGGCCGAGCCTGTATCTTTCCCCGCAATAATCCAGCAGCTCTTCGGCCGCTTCCATCAGCGTCGCCTGCTCCGGATAGTGCCGCGAATAGAAAGCGAACAGTTCGTCGGCCGCCGGCGCTCCGGCCCACGACAGCATGTCCGGCAGCTCGCGAAACAGCTCGTGCTTGTCTTTGTACCCGTCCATATCCGCAGCCCGGAGCTGCCCGGCGATGAACCGGTGCCTTTCGGGCGTTTCCCCGGGAAAATAATGCCGGGCCAGCATTTCCGCGAAGACGCCGAAGCTTCGGTCCCTGTCCAGCAGCGTATTATCCAGATCGAACAAAACCGCATCCAGCTTCCGTTTCATCATCGCTCCCCCCGGTCGAGCCGTTTAATATGGTCGGCCAGCAGATAAAGCTCCGCCAGTTCTTCGCGGCCGTCGGCCCGGAACCGTCGGACCGCCTCGCTGACGGACACAATCGCCACCTCCGCCACCTGCTCCCCATCCGGCGGGTTGGTCGGCTCGCCGACCGGATTGACGGTGCCGTAGCCGACGCACCGGACGAACCGCGGATGAGGAAGATGGGGCCGGTAAGGCTGAGGCGACGAGGAAAAACATTCGAATTGCCCGAACGGGCGAAACGTTACGAGCTCCGAGCCGATTTCTTCCCGCACTTCCCGCCGCAGTGCGTCCATATACCGCTCGCCCGGCTCCAACGTTCCGCCGACGCATTCCCAGCGGCCGCTTGTGAGACGGATCAGAACGCATGCCTCCCCGACGAACGGAACGATCGTCACATTGCCGACCATCGGCGAATCTTCTTCCGGCACAACCGGAACGAGACGCGCATGCACGGGGCCCCAATCGACGCCGCGGCTTAACACCGGATATTTCCCGCTGTCCCATGTCGGATTCATCGTTATCCCCTCTCCCCAAATCCGTTTACTTGCCGACCATCTTGAAAGAAAATGTCGAAAATCTGAGCGGCATACTGTCGAAAGCGCGGCGGTTGTGGCGTACGTTGCGGTTCCCCGGGAAATGAACGGCGGCGCTATTACCCGGCGGCGCGCCCGATCCGGACCGGCGAATACGGCCGGGAGCGGCCGGATGGGCATGGAATCAGCGTCCGGCCTGCTACTCCGCAAGCTCGATCCTGACGCCCGCCTCCTCGCATGCGCCGGCCAGCGGCTCTTCCGGCATGCTGTCCGTCCAAATCCGGCTGGCGGCGGCAAGCGGCGCGAAAGAGGCGAGCGACCGGACGCCGAATTTCGTACTGTCGGCCACGACGTTCATTTCCGCCGACCGGCTAGCCGCGAGCCGCTTCACTTCCGCTTCGTACAGATTGGAATTGCTGAAGCCGTGACCTGCGCTGATGCCGGTCGTTCCGAGGAACGCACGGTCGAACGCCATGTCATTTATACATTGCGCCGCCAGCGGACCGACGAGCGAATTGGTCGCTTCGACCAGCATCCCCCCGGTGACGACCGTCGGAATCTGCTTGTTCAGAAGCTCCGCCGCAATATTGAGCGCATTGGTCACGACCGTAATCTTCATCCCGTGCGGCAAACATTTGGCCACTTGCAACGTCGTCGTACCGCCGTCGATGAAGATGGACTCTCCCGGCCGAACCGACGCCGCTGCGCTCCGGCCGATGCGCAGTTTCGCCTCCATGTTCAGAACGGACCGGTCCTGCAAGGCCAGGTCTTGACCGATGTGGATCGCACCGCCGAACGTCCGTTTCACGGTTCCGGTTTCCTCCAGTTTCTCCAGATCCCGCCTGATCGTCATTTCCGTCACCCGGAAGCGTTCGCTCAATTCGGATATTTTCACTTCTTTCTCCAGCATCAGCCGTTCCAGAATTAGACGCTGCCTTGCATTCAACTCGAAGGCGTCCGGTTCAAGCATTTTCAACCCCCTGCTTTACAATAAAAGAAAATACTATTTTTTTCTATTGTATACAAACGAACATTCGATTTGCAAAACGAACATTTCAAACCCGGCCCGGATCGGGCGCCGGAGCGTGCGGCAAAGTGCCGCCTCCTTCACCGAGCTCGCGCTGCATCATAACCGTATCCACCCAACGGCCAAATTTGAAGCCAACATTCGTCAGCGTGCCGATCGTCCGAAAACCGAGCTTCTTGTGAAGCGCGATCGAGGCTTCGTTCGCACTGTCCCCAATGACGGCGATCATCTGGCGCCATGGCCCCGCCTCGCAACGTTCGATCAGATGGCGGAGCAGCTCGCTTCCGATTCCCCGTCCGCCCCATCCGTCCTCGACATAGACCGAATTCTCCACCGTAAACCGAAACGCCGACCGCGTCCGGAACGATGACGCATAGCTGTACCCGACAATTCGGCCGTCGATTTCGGCGACGAGAAACGGCAGGCCGAGTCCGAGCACTTGCTTGCGGCGGACCGCCATCTCCGGCACATCCGGCGGCACCTCTTCGAAAGTGGCCAGTCCATGCCGCACATGACGGGCATAAATCCGCTGGATAGCGGGCATATCTTCCTCGTTTGCATCTCGAATGATCACGGTACCGAACCTTCCTTCTCTATGATGCTTTTTCGTTAAAATTCTTCCTTCCATTATAGCAGGGACGAATGTTGCGACGACAGCGATTTATCTTTAATAGCATAAATCATTTATAAGATTAACAACCTGGCCGCAGCGATGCCGCAAAACGAAGTGACTGTCTCAAGTGGCTGTGTCAAGTGGCTGTCTCAAGTGACTGTCTCAAGTGACCGTCTCAAGTGACTGTCTCAAGTGACCGTCTCAAGTGAATGTCTCCAACGAAGTGGCTGTCTCACATGTTCATGGCTCATTTGTCAGCTTGGTGTGCGAGGGATATTCGATAAGTTTTTCCCGGCTCAAAACCAATATTGCAAAAGTGCAATTTTTTTCCACTATTAACAGCCCGAACGCTCAAATTCCTGCGATAATACAGTATTTTCGGCCTCCAAGCGGCGTGTATGGCGGAAGTGATCAAAAAATCCTGCACTTTCGCAGTAATTTGAGCCAAAGACATCTTTCGGGGGCAAAAATCCTGCACTTTTGCAGTATTCACCGCTCTTCAGCTGTTACCGGCGGCCCCTGCCCGTCGGAATAGGTCGCTCGGCTAACGCCGGCGACACCGGCCCGTTGGGCATAGCCATCCTCGGCTATCGCCGGCGACACCGGCCCGTTGAGCATAGCCATCTTCGGCTAACACGGCGGCATCTGCCCGCGGGCGTAGCCATCCTCGGCTATTGCCGGCGACACCGGCCCGCGGGCATAGCCATCCTCGGCTATCGCCGGCGACACCGCAGCCCGCGGGCATAGCCATCTTCGGCTATCGCCGGCGACACCGGCCCGCTGGAGCGGTCCGACAGCAACATAATCGCGACGGCTACTCATCTGCCTCAATGTCCGGTGGCGGACGAGACCGCTATAAGACAAAAAAAGAAGGGGCGGTCCCCAGGTCATTCTAGACCTTTTGGGACAGCCCCTCAATCTGCAATTGTGCAGGCCGATGATCGCGCGGCCGCCGTTAATTTCAAGGTTTCAGCAGGACGGAACTGTACGGAGGCAGCTCCAGCTTGCCGTCCGCCAGCGACGTCCCTTCCTTGCTCCGCTCTGCGATGCGCGCGAACGGCACGGTTCCGTTCGCCTGCAAATCGACGACTTGCGCATCGCCCGTCATATTATGGACGACAAGCGCCATATCGTCGTCCCACACGCGAATGAAGCCGGCTACGCCGGAGTTTGCGATCGGGAAGGCGGCGATGCCGCCGTCGCCAAGCAGCGGCTCTTCATTGCGCCACTTGAGCATCGTCTTGTAATGATTCAGCAGCGAATCCGGATCGGCAAGCTGCTCCTCGACCGAAACGCCCGGCTGCCGGTGATACGAAGGCTCCCAGTTCGCCTCTCCTTCCGCATCGCCGGATGCCGACCACGGCATCGGCTCGCGGATCCGTTCGTCCGGCTTCGCGCCGTGCATGCCGATTTCCTCGCCATAATAGACGAACGGGTTTCCCGGCAGCGTCAACAGCAGCGATGCGGCCATTTTGGCGCGATCGACATTGCCGGCCAGCTCGCTCATCACCCGGTTCTGATCGTGATTGCTCAGGAACGGCGCATCGACGAACGATCCGCCCGATCGTGTGCCATACGTCTCATACATGCGGTTCAGCACGCCGGCCAGATCGGGCGCCCGCTCCATCCGGGCCGCGCCGATCAACAGCGACGCCAGGTCGAAATTGAATCCGGAATCCAGCGCCCGGTCCAGATAAGGCGCGACGACGTGCGGCGCATCCCATACTTCGCCGATCAAATAGACGTCGGCGTTCACCTCTTCCATGCCGCTGCGGAACTGCTGCCACCATTCGACGTTGCGTTCCGACGTCTTCGGATCGGCGGCCGATGAAGCGAAATCGCCGTATATATGTTTCGCCGCATCGAGCCGAAACCCGTCCACGCCCTGATTCAGCCAAAATTGTCCGATCTTGATCAGTTCCCGGCGGACGGCCGGCTCGTCGAAATTCAAGTCCGGCATCCCTTCCCAGAAGACGCCCAAATAGGTCGAATCCCCCCGTTTATGCCATACTTGCTGGCCCCACGGACCGGCTTCGCCGGTATCCAGGTTCCGATCCTCGGCCCAAACATACCAATTCCGATATTTGCTGCCGGTTCCGCCGGCCGCATCGAGGAACCACGGATGTTCCCGGCTCGTATGGTTGACGACGAGATCCATCACGATTTTGATGCCGCGTTTGTGCGCTTCTTCCGTCAAGCGGCGCAAATCGTCCAGCGTGCCGTAATCCGGGTTGATATCGTAATAATCGGTGACGTCGTAGCCGTGATAGCTCGGAGAAGGCTGAATCGGCATCAGCCATATGCCTTTGAAGCCAAGATCGGCCACATAATCCAGCTTGTCGATGACGCCTTGCAGGTCGCCGATGCCGTCACCGTCCGAATCGTAGAACGACCGTACGAATATTTCGTAGAAGGCGCCCGTGCTTGCGCCCATCCGGGTCTGCGCCGTCTTGATGACGAAAGGCTTGGCAGCGGCGTCATTCGCCTCGCCCAGCACGCCGTCATCCGTAATCCCCGCAGCGCTGTCCGCAGAATCAGGCGGCAGGACGGCCGGCGGGTTCGCTTCGTCCGAGCAGCCGATCAGGAGGCCGAAGGCAACGGTCAACAGCAGCCATGCGAGCGCTGCCCTCGCATGCCGCTTGCGCCCCCGCCTCATCCTTTGTCCGTCCCGGCCGTCAGGCCTTCGACGAGGAATCGCTGGCAAACCATGAACAGCAGCGTAATCGGAACGGCCACCAGCACGCAGCCTGCCGCAAATATCGTAAATTGCGTCGACGTATTCGTATTGACCATATTGTACAACCCGACGGCCAGCGTCAGCTTCTCGTTGGTCCTAAGCACCGTCTGCGCGAAAATGAAATCATTGAAGGCGCCGGCAAACGATGTGACCGACAAAAAGACGATAAGCGGGCGGGACAGCGGAAGGAATATTTTGAAAAATACGGTCCAATGGTTCGCGCCGTCGATTCTGGCCGACTCCTCCAGACTTCGCGGAATCGTATCGAAGTACCCTTTGACAAGCAGATAGCCCATCGCTCCGCCGGCCGAATAGACGAGCATCAAGGCGGAATGCGTGTTGAGCAAGTTCATATTAAGCAGCAAAATATAAATCGCGACCATCGTCAAAAACGAAGGGAACATGCCGATCACGAACAGCCCGCTCATCAGGCTCTTTCGCCCCGCAAACCGAAACCGCGAAAAAGCGTAGCCGGTCAGCAGGACGAACAGCGTGCCGAACAGCATGGACACGAACGCGATTTTGAGCGTATTGACGTACCACTGGGCGAATTCGAATCGGGTGAACAGGCTGCGGAAATGTTCCAGCGTCCACTTCTCCGGCAGCAGCGTGTCGCTGAACAGCGACGTGCCTTCGCGAAAGGCGGAAAATATGATCCACAATGCCGGATACACGGTAAAGACGGCAATGAGCAGCAACAGAAGATGGCTGATGAGCAGCCACAATCCTTTGCGCAACCGGGCACTGCTATTCATCGCAGCAAATCATCCTCTCTGAACGCGCGCGTGCGGCGGAAACTGTGTATCGACAAGCTGGCGATAATGAGAAACAGAATGATGCCGACGACCGAGGCGAAGTTATATTTGCCGTTGCTGATCGACAAATTGTACAGCCACGTGATCAAAATGTCCGTGCTTCCCGCAAACTGGTAGTCGCTGTTCACCGGACCGCCGCCGGTCATCAGGAAGATGACGTTGAAATTGTTAATATTGCCGGCGAATTGGCCGATCAAGATCGGCGAGAGCGCGAACATGACGCTCGGCAGCGTAATCGCCTTGAATTTCTGAAACGGGCTCGCCCCGTCGACATCGGCCGCTTCGTACAAATCGCGCGGAATCGTCGTCAGAATGCCGATGATCAGCAGCATGGAAATCGGAAAACCGAGCCACATGTTGGCCAGGACGACCGTCACTTTCGCCCAGATCGGATCGGACATCCATTCCGGACCCGTAATGCCGAGCCGGCCCAAATATTGATTGATCGGACCGAACTGGGAATTGAACATATTGCGGATGATCAACAGGGACAGAAAAGCCGGAATGGCAAAAGGCAGCATAAAGATCGTGCGCCACATGGCGCGCAGCCGGATGCCCTTCTGCTGTACGAGCAGCGCGACCGCGAAACCGCCGAAGAACGTCGTCGCCGTCGAGACGACCGCCCATACGATCGTCCAGCCGAGCACGCCGTAGAAGGTGCCCGTCCATTTGCTGAGCGAGAACATATTTTTGAACGAATCGAAACCGATCCAATCGACCAGATTGGCCGGAGGCAAATAATTGGGCGACGAGTAGTTGGTGAAGGCGATCAGCACCGAGAACAATATCGGCAGCACGCTGAAAAAAAAGACGAACAACAGCGGCAGCGTGATGATGATGAAAGGAAACTTCCAGGTCAGCACATAATGAAAAGTTTCCCGAATGTTGTGAAGCCGCTTCCCTTCTTCCCGTTCTTTCCCCCTGCGGTAAGCGTCCGCCACATTGCCGATATGAATGGCGACGAACACCAGAACCGCGAAGACGACAATCAGACCTTCGACCATCAGAAAAATCGAATGATCGCCCGGCGTCACGACATATACTTTGCCGACCAGCTTCATCTGCTGCTTCGTTTCTCCCAGCGTCACGAGTCCCCAGATCGCCCCGCCCAGTCTCGTGGAGGCGTAGAATATGCCCGCAACATACAGCAGGAACAGAATCGCCCCTTTCGCGTACTGCCTGTTGTATATTTGCCCCAATCCCGTCGCGACTGCCGAAAGCGCGGCTGCGGTGATACGATGCCGACGCATACGCTTGCTCCCCCTCCCGAATGGGCCGTCACCCGCACGAAGACGGCGGGTGACGCCGCTTAAGTTAACCGGCCGCCGATGCGCCTCGAGGCTGATCTGCGCCTGTCGTCATTGCTGCAATTGCGATATGGACGTTTTCATATTTTCCACCGTTTTGTCGAGCGTCTGCTTGACGTCCGCCCCATCCCAGATCGGTGTGAAGAGCGCCCCCATCGTATTCGACCAGAACGCATCCATCTCGACGATCGAAGGCATCGCTTCCGTATATTTGAACTGCTCCAGGAACGCCGCCGCGATTTCGTTGTTTTTGATCGCTTCGTTCTGATCCATGCCGTTGCGGGCCGGAATAATTCCGGTCATTTCGTAGTTTTTCACCATCGCTTGCTCCGACGTTACGTAATGGATGAACAGTTTGGCCGCATTCGGATATTTGCTGAACGAGCTGACGAGATAGCCTTTGACGCCCGCAAACGCGATCGGCCTCTTGTCTCCCGGCATCGGCGGCAGCGGAACGGCCCCGACCTCAAATCCAAGCTTCTCCGTCGTAAAATTGCTCATCTGCCAGACGCCGTCCATATTGATGGCCAGCTTCTGCTTCTGGAACAGGTCGGTCTTCAGATCGTTGGTCGCATCCGCCACTTTGATCGGCACGACTTCGCGCATGCTTTGGAAAAATTTCATCCCTTCCACCGCGCCTTCGTTGTTCAATCCGATATCGGTCGGATCGGTGCCCTTGTTCCCGAAGACATAACCCCCGTAGCCCGCAATGAACGAGTAGTTGAAATACGAATCGTCAAGTTTCCACAAGATGCCGAACCGGTTCGGCGGGTCGTTGAACGATTTGGCGAACGCCTTGATCGATTCCCAGGAGGCGAGATCTTCGGGCTTCACCAGGCTTTTGTTGTAATAAAGCAGATAAGTCTCCACGTTGCGGGGCGTGCCGTACAGCATGCCGTCATGCGTAAACGCTTCCACTGCCGGCGCGACAAAATTGGCTATCGTATCTTCCGCATACCAGTCGTTCGGCAGGACGACGCCCGCCGCAATCGCCCGTCCGAGCGCATCGTGCGGCATGACCAGCACATCCGCCCCGACGCCCGCAGGGCCGTCCTTCTTGATCTTCTCGATCTGATCATGGGCGTTCACTTCCTGCAGCTCGACCGGAATGTTGTACTTGGCCGTAAATTCCGCAATCATCGCCTCGAGAAACGGCTTCTCCTCCTTGCCCTCCCATACGATCAGCTTGGCGCCCTCTTCCGGAACGATGTCATCGCCGGCCGCTTCCTCTCCGGCGCTTTCCTCTCCGGCCGTCTCCTCACCGCCCGCTTTCTCCGAACCGCCGCCTTCATTCGCCGTGCCGCCAGCTTGCGACTCCCCGTTCGCCGGCTTCGGATCGCCCGATCCTCCCGCACACGCGGCCAGCGAGAAGACGAGAAAACAGACGATCAACCAAATTCCCCTTTTGCCGATTTTCACCATAACGACTCCTCCCGCAAAAATGATAGTTTGATATCGCATGCTGCCTGTTCTTGTGATTGCCTATAATGTTCATGCGCAAACGTTTTCCATCAGCCGCATTACAGTTGTCCGAGATTGTCTATTCCACCGTGTTTTGGCAATGAAAACGTTTTATATTGCGCATTCATCATACAATAAAGCGGCATGGTTTGTGAAAACGTTTGTACTGCGTAAAAAGACCGGTTTTCTTTCAAAATCATCTTATGATTCGTTGGTTTGTATGTATTTCTCATTTTTTCATTATTTTTCTATTTATGTCTGTTTGATGTCTCTTTACGTCCTTTAGCCGTATTTACTTTCCGTCTATGAATGCGTTATCATAATTGTCAGCGCAGTTTGCTGCTTACGCAATCGTTTGCACTCCATCCCAGATCGAATAAGGTGGTTGCCCATGCCTGTCACGATTATCGATGTCGCCCGCAAGGCCGGCGTTTCGCCGTCAACCGTTTCACGGGTCATCTCCAACAATCCCCGAATCAGCAAGGAAACGGCGGATAAAGTCCGGCGGATTATGAAGGAGCTCGGTTATCATCCGAACGAGATTGCCAAAAGCCTGGTTTCCAAAACGACACGCACGCTCGGCATCATATTGCCCCGCCCGGCGGACGAGCTGTTTCAGAACCTGTTTTTCTCCGAAGTGATCCGCGGCATCGTGGCGCATGCTTCGCGCTCCGGCTACGATTTGCTGATGGCCGCCGGCACATCCGGACAGGAAGAGGTGGACGCGATCGCGCGCCTGGTGAACGGCCGCCGCGTCGACGGCATCATTCTTCTCTATTCGCGCCGGGACGACCCGCTGATCGCCTATTTGGCCGAGCGCAGCTTCCCGTTCGTCTTGATCGGGCGAAGCGAGCAGTACCCGCAAGTTCTGTCCGTCGACAACGACAACGTACAGGCGGCCTATGACGCCACGCGCCATCTGATCGCGCAGGGACACGAACGAATCGGCTTCGTCAGCGGCCCTCCCAATCTGATCGTGTCCAAAGACCGGATGGAAGGGTACGTCAAAGCGCTGGCCGACGCCGGCCTGCAAGCCGATCCGGAATGGATCGTGGAAGACGAGTTTTTGCAGGAAAGCGGCTACCGGGCCATGTCCTACTTCATGAACTTGCCGAAGCGGCCTACGGCGCTTGTCGCCATCGACGACATCGTCGCCTTCGGCGTGCTGCGCGGATTGTCGGAGCTCGGGTTCCGGGTTCCCCGCGATCTGAGCATCGTCGGCTTCAACAATCTGTCGCTTTCCGAGCTGGCGACACCTCCTTTGTCGTCCATCGATATCGGCATCTATCAAATCGGCTACACCGCCTCCCAGACACTTATTCGCGCCGTTCGCGAAGAAAGCGGTCAGTTGCAGCCGATTATTATCCCCCACAAGCTCGTCGTGCGCGAATCCTCCCTTCCGCCCGCGGACGCTTAAGGCTGTCCTGCGGCTAGCAGATACGAAAAAAACAACCCCGCCTTCTCAACATGAGAAAACGGGGTTGTTTCTTTAGAACGGCAGCGTTCTAAAAAAAAGCATTGCCCTCAGGTTGTTTGTCGATCGTATGAAGCTTCAATTCAATCGTATTATGAGGGCAAGTCAGTTGTCAATCGTTTTTTATGCAGCCGGAAACGGGCGTCAAACTCGTTTGCTCCGCAACACCTTGTATCCGTATGGCGGCAAGCTGCAGACAAGGTTGCCGCCTGCGGCCGCCACAGCCTCGCCGCTCAGCGCATCGGTCCATTCCGTGCCGGCCGCCGGCAGCCTGAAACCGGCCTGCCGCCCGCCGCGATTGATCAGGATGACGAACCGCTCGCGCTCGTCCCAACGCTCGTATGCGAGCGACGACGATCCCGGCTCCGCCTGCAGGAAGCGGAATCCGCCCGTTCGAAGCGCCCGGTGGGACAGGCGCAGCCGGATGAGCGCCCGGTAAAAGGCGAGCTGCTCCCGGTCCTGACGGGCTTCATCCCATTCCATGCATTTGCGGCAGCCCGGATCGTAGCCGCCGTCCAAACCGACTTCATCCCCGTAGTAGACGCACGGGACGCCGACGAACGTGAACTGAAACAGCACGGCCAGTCGGGCGAGCCGGCGGTCTCCGCCGCATCGCGTCAGCAGACGGGGCGTATCGTGGCTGCCGACAAGATTGAACGACGCCTCGTTCACCTGGGCCGGGTAACTGGCGAGCAGTGCGCCGATCGCCGCTGCGAAGCCGGCGCTGTCGATTTCCTGCGAAGCGAAAAAATCGATGACCGTATTCGTGAACGGGTAGTTCATGACGGCGTCGAACTGGTCGCCCTGCAGCCACGGCATCGCGTCATGCATAATTTCGCCCAATATATAGGCGTCCGGATTGGCCTTCTTGACCGTCTGACGGAATTCCCGCCAAAATTGATGATCGACTTCGTTTGCGACGTCGAGCCGCCAGCCGTCGATGCCGATTTCGTCCATCCAGTATGAAGCCACCTTGAGCAGGTAATCGCGGACTTCCGGGTTGGATGTGTTCAGCTTCGGCATGATCGGCTCGAACGCGAACGTCTCGTACGTCGGGACGCCGTCCTCGATCCGAAGCGGCCATTTCCGTACATGGAACCAGTCCTTATAGGGCGACTCCTCCCCTTTCTCGATCACGTCGACGAACGGCGCGAACTGCCTGCCGCTATGATTGAACACGGCATCCAGCAATACCCGTATCCCTCTGGCATGACATTCCCGCACCAGCGTCTTGAGCGTTTCGTTCGTGCCGAAATGCGGATCGACCCGGAAATAGTCGGACGTATCGTATTTGTGGTTCGTCGTCGCCTCGAACACCGGCGTAAAGTAGATCGCATTCACGCCGAGTTCGGTCAAATAATCGAGACGGTCGATCACGCCCTGCAGATCGCCGCCGAAGAAGTTTTTCGGCGTCGGCTCGCCGCCCCACGGCTCCGTCCCGTCGGGATCGTTCGACGGATCGCCGTTGGCGAACCGTTCCGGGAAAATTTGATAGAATACCGCATCTTTTACCCATTCGGGCGGCGCGATCCGGTCGGTCTCGTGCAGGTAAGGAAAGTCGAACGCGCCCTTGTAATACTGCGGGGTCAGCTCCGTATCGAATCCCGCCTCCGAATAATAGACCGTCTCCTCCCCGTCATGCAGCGCGAAACGGTAGATGAGCCGTTTATAAGGCGGTCGGACCCGCGCCTCCCAATAATCGAACAACGCGTCCGATACGCCCCGCTCCATGTCGATTTCCATATTCGTCCGTTTCCAATCGTACTTGTCCCCGCACAGCAGCCGAACCCGCTGCACATCCCCGCGCGCGGTGCGCAGCCTGATATGCAGCGTTTCGGCATCGTAAGCGTAGGACCAGTTCTGCTTGATGCGATGGTATACGGCTTGCAGATTCATTTCCGAACACTCCTCGTATAGTATGTTT
>NZ_JBCNFP010000051.1:0-15625 GCF_050481165.1 Paenibacillus cisolokensis | reverse complement strand
TCATAGCAACGAATCTCACACACCTTATTTTTGCTCATAATCCGCTTTTTGGGATGTTACGAATCTGAGCCACCTTATTTACGATATTTCGCCTGAATTTGACCAGTTTCAAGCAAATAGCGTTGCTCAGATTCGTTACAATTCCGGAACATCGATTTTTCGCCAAATAGCGTTTGTCAGATTCGTTATGATAAACGTTAAAACAGAGACAGCCCTCCGGCGTCATGGCTTCAGCAAATATATCGATTCAATTTCGTTGACAACCCGAATAAATACCATTATATTAATTTATAAATGAAATTGAGAATCAATATCAAATAAGGGGATACATAGATGAGTAAAAAGTTGCTTCTGCCAATCATTTTCCTGTTGTTTGTGATCATCATCAGCGCTTGCGGAAACAATGCCTCGAATAATAATGAGGCATCTAATAATGAGGCATCGTCTTCAAGCGCCAGCAAGGGCGCGAGCGAACAGCAGACGCCTACGGAATCCGAGTCTGCGGCCAAGACCGGCACGGTCACGTATCAGTCCGAGCTCGGTCGGGTAGAAGTGCCGGCCAATCCGCAGCGCATCGTCGCGCTGACGAACGCGCCGAACGTGCTCTCGCTGGGCGGAACGCTCGTCGGCGTAGACGAGTGGACGAACAAGAATCCGCTCTTCACCGATAAGCTGAACGGGGTGGAAGTGGTATCCGAAGACAACCTTGAGAAGATCATCGAGCTGGAGCCGGATCTGATCATTGCCGACGCCAGCAGCAAAAATCTCGACAAGCTGAAGGAGATCGCGCCTACCGTCGCTTACACGTGGGGGAAGCTGGATTTCTTGTCGCAACAGGTCGAGATCGGCAAGCTGCTGAACAAGGAGCAGGAAGCGCAAGCCTGGGTTGACGATTTTTCGCAGCGGGCTAAAGCGGCCGGCGATGAAATCAAAGCGAAGATCGGCGAGAATGCGACGGTATCGGTCTTCGAGACCGACTCGAAGAACTTCTACGTGTTCGGCAACGCCTGGGCGCGCGGAACCGAGCTGCTGTACCAGGCCATGGAACTGAACATGCCGGAGAAAGTCAAAGAAGATGCTCTCGGACCCGGCTACTATACGCTGTCCCCGGAAGTTCTCAGCGACTATGCCGGCGATTATATCGTTCTCAGCAGAAGCGTCCAGGGGGACAATTCCTTCATGCAGACGGACACTTGGCAGAAGATCCCGGCCGTCAAAAACGGTCATGTCATCGAGATCGACACGGAAGCCTCCACTTACAGCGATCCGACGACGCTCGAATATCTGCTGAACATTTTCAAGGAAGGCTTCCTGAAATAAGCGTTTGCGTCATGCGCAGACCGGAGAAGAAGGCCGAGATGCCTCGGGCAAAGCGGAGGCTGTCTCGGTCTTCTTCGCGCCCTTTATGACCTGGCTAGAAGGAGGAATAGCAACATGCGCGGCAGTCGGCAGCCGAAATCCTTTGCTCTCGAAATCGCAATCAGCCTTGCGGCACTTGCGGTCATGTTCTCGCTCGCTATGCTGCTCGGCGCGAAGGATGTGTCCTTGCGCGAGCTCTGGCTTGTCTTGGCTAACCGCGGCGGGGACGATAAAATCGCGATGCTCCGGGAAATTCGCTACCCACGTGAAACGGCGGCCGTGCTTGTCGGCGCCGCGCTTGCGGTGGCTGGCGCGATCATGCAAGGGTTGACGCGCAATCCGCTTGCGGACCCCGGGCTTCTGGGGCTAACCGCCGGAGCAAACGCTGCGCTCGCCCTGGCTGTGGCCGTGTTGCCGGCGCTGAATTATTTCGGGATCATGCTCGTCTGCTTCGCCGGAGCTGCGCTGGGCATGTTTCTCGTTATCAGCATCGGCGCGTTGAAGAAAGGCGGCTTTTCTCCGTTCCGGATCGTTCTGGCCGGCTCGGCGGTGTCCGCATTTCTGTATGCCGTGGCGGACGGTATCGGTCTCTTGTTCAAGACGTCCAAAGACGTGACGATGTGGACATCGGGGGGGCTGATCGGCACGACGTGGGGGCAAGTTCAAGCGGTGAGTCCGGTCATCGCCGGTTCCCTTCTTGTGGCGATAGCCTTGTCCAAGGCGCTCACGATTTTAAGCTTGAACGAAGAAGTCGCCGTCGGCCTGGGGCTTCGAAAAGCATACGTCAAAGCCGTTCTGTACATCCTGATTATTTTGCTGGCCGGAGCGGCCGTCGCGCTCGTCGGAAACATGGCGTTCATCGGGTTGATGATTCCCCACATGGTAAGAGCGTTGTTCGGGACCGACTATCGCGCGGTCATTCCGATGTCGGCCGTCTGGGGAGCGACGCTCATGCTGATGGCGGATACGCTCGGACGAACGCTCTATGCGCCGTTCGAGACGCCGGTCGTGGCGATTATCGCCGTACTCGGACTCCCGTTCTTCTTGTTCGTGGTGCGCAAAGGAGTGAAGTCGCTGTCATGATCCAGGCTGCGCAAGTTCAAAAGAAAGTTGCCGTCTTCGCGACCGTGCTGCTGCTCATCGCCACGACGATCGTTGCCTCGATGAGCGTCGGTTCCGGGTCGTTCTCCTTCGATCGTCTGCTCTCGACCATACTTGGGCATGGCACCTTCAAGGAAAATCTGGTGCTGTTCTCCATCCGTTTGCCGCGTATTGCCGTGACTTTGCTGGCCGGCATGGCGCTGGCTCTGTCCGGCGCGATTCTGCAGGGCATTACGCGCAACGACTTGGCCGATCCCGGCGTCGTCGGCATTAACGCGGGAGCCGGCGTGGCGATTTCGGCATTTTTCCTTTATTATCCTCTTGATCCCAAGACGTTCGCTTATGTGCTTCCGCTTGTCGCGTTCGGAGGAGCGCTGACGACGGCTGTCCTTATCTATTTGTTCTCTTATTCCAAAACAACGGGGCTGCAGCCTGTTAAGCTCGTCCTCGTTGGAGTCGGCTTCGCGTTGGCATTGTCCGGCCTGATGATTATTCTGATCTCCTCGGCCGATTATCGGAAGGTCGATTTTATCGCGAAGTGGCTGGCGGGCAATATCTGGGGAGCGGATTGGCCGTTCGTTTGGTCGCTGCTGCCGTGGCTTGTGATCCTGCTTCCGTACACGCTGTACAAGTCGAACGTCCTCAACCTGCTGGCGATGGATGAAGCGATTGCTATCGGGGCCGGCGTTTCCGTCAACCGGGACCGGCTGTTGTTGCTCGGGGCTGCCGTTGCTCTTGCCGCTGCGGCGGTATCCGTCACCGGGGGCATTGCGTTCATCGGCCTGATGGCTCCCCATATCGCCAAGTCAATCATAGGGCGCCGTCACCAATATTGCGTCCCCCTCGCCGTACTGATGGGCGGTTGGCTGCTCTTGTTCGCCGATACCGTCGGGCGCAATCTCGTCGATCCGGCCGGCATTCCGGCGGGCATTATGGTCGCGCTCATCGGCGGGCCTTACTTCCTGTATCTTTTGTTGAAGAAGTAGTCGCGGCGGTATATCGCAAACCGGTTTTTTACAATACGGCAGTTGAATGAAATCGGACTGCCAACAAGCGCCAACAAGTTCGCGTCGGACGCGGGTTTCGGGGCTGTGACAGGTTGCCAAGGGGCAGGCTGCGCACAGTCCTTTTTGAGCTTTCGTTGAACAGTTTGCAAACAAGAGGTCGGTGTTTCATATTCGCCCGCGCTTACGCTCGGGATTTCATTTCTTGCACTCCGTATCTTTTGGCTGGTCGACCAACCTTACCAAAATAAGCAATTGAGTGAAGTCAAGCGATCTTCTTAGAGGGCGGGTGTAAATCTTTTTGTCGACTGCTGTCTGTCGCCCCCGTGTCATATCGGTTAAGATCATAGTTAGAACAAGACATGGGCTTCGAGCGTTCGCATGCGGCTCATACCACAGGCTGGATGGGAATGCCCTTTTCAAGTTGAAGGTCAAAGGGAGCGATTACGCGTGTATTCATATGAGGAGTTGGCGCATAAATTGGCCACGGTGCCGCTGCATATTCACGGCGTCTACCGGACAGAACTGAAAGCCGGCCTGATCTACAGCGGCCATGTCGATCAACCGACGACCAAATGCGCGGTCGTGGTCGGTTTGAGAGGAAAGGCGGATTTCATATTCGAGGGGACGGATCGGTATAGGCTCGAACCGGGCAAGGTCCTTATAGGCGGTCTGCGGAAGCGGCTGGAGCTTCATGTGGGCGGCAGCGGCTTTGAATATTGTCTGGTCCATTATTTGCCCGTCATTTCGGATGACGAGGAGGTGCGGAGCCTGACGGAGGTTTCCCTGCTCCATGCCGCGCTTGATCCGGAATTGCTGCAACTGCTGGAACGGCTGCTGCAGGCGGCGTCTTCTCCCGGCAGTATGGAGCTGCTGGAGAAGAAAGCTTTGTTCTATCGGCTGGTGAACAAGGTTCTCCAGTCCGAACGCCATCGGCAGAACAAGGACAGCTATACGCTGATCGACGAAGCGATTCGGTTTATTCAGACGCATTATATGGAGCCCTTGACGTTGAACGTATTGGCCGAGCGCTGCCAGATGAAACCGAAATACTTCTCCTATCTGTTCCACAAATATGTCGGGTTGGGCCCGATCGATTATTTGATTCAATATCGGATGAACCGGGCGTACGAATTGCTGATTACAGGACAATTCCCCGTATCCGTTGTGGCGCACAGTGTAGGCTATGCCGATGCTTATTACTTCAGCAGGCTGTTCAAAAAGCATAAGGGCGTGTCCCCCGGCAAGGTCGGCATGTACCGGAGGCGAAATCGTCCATCTTAAGATCGGGAATTTCTCTATTTTCATCGAACGGACGAGGTGATAATGTTATCATTGATAATGAGAATTGTTATCAAGTACAAAGAGGTTTGAGAAAGGATGCCTGACATGAGGAACCGAATATCATCTTTTGCCGCGCTAACCGCCATATTATGCCTCGTTCTGCTTATTGGCGCCTGTTCCGGCACAACGAGCAGTACGAATAATCCCGCACAGCATAACGATAACGCGCAGAGCGCTCAAACCGGGGAACAGCGGCAGGAGACAGGCCAAAGCGAGGAAGCCGTTCCGGCAAGCAAGTTCCCCCGCACAATCAAGGATGCGAACGGCGAAGTGACGATCGAGGAAGAACCGGAGAGAATCGCGGTCGTTCATTGGGGGTATGCGGATTCGCTCTTGCTGTTCGACCTGAAATCTGTCGCCCTGGCCCTCCCGTTCACCGAGAAGCAATCGGTGCTTCATACGGAAAGCTACAAGCCGTACGTGGATAAGCTGGAGGAGCTCGTGATCGTCGGGGAGAACACGACGGTGAATCTGGAAGCTCTGCTCGCCTACGGGCCCGATTTGATCATTGCCGGCAACAGCGTCAATAAGGAAATAACCGGGGAGCTGTCCCGAATCGCGACAACGGTCGTCATTGACGAGGAAGAGACGAATGTGTGGAACGATTGGCCTTCGCTCGTGACCAAATTTGGCGAAATTTTGGGACAAGAGGATGTGGCGGAGCGCTATATTGCCGAATTCCGCGAGAAGGTGAAAGACGCCAAGGAGAAGTTGGCCGGACTGGAAGGGACGGTCGCCTTCGTACAGGTAAGAGAAAAAGAGGTATGGCTGCAGGGCACGGATTATTTGAAAACGTATTATGACGGCCTTGGGCTGAAGGCTCCGGACGCCGACATCATGAAAGAAGGCGCGCAAATCACGTTGGAAGGCTTGAGTACGCTGGATCCGGACCATCTGTTCTTGGGCTATTTCAATTACAGTGACAAGTCCATACCCGCTTTGACGGACGAATGGGATGACACCGCGGTATGGAGCAAGCTGAAGTCCGTTCGGAACAACCACGTTTATTCGATTAATGGCGAGCTGGCTCTCGGGTATGGCCCGATCGGTCAGACGTATGGCGTAGAGTCCGTCCTTAAGGCGTTGAAATAAACCGAACCGCGGCTGCAATGTCACGGTCGAACCGAGCATGACGCTTCTGTGGAAGCGGGCTCGCGCATACGGAATCGGGGGGGGGGGGGGGGGGGTCTCCGCAAAGAACCCCCCGATTCCGCTTTCGTCGAGGGTTCGTCCGCATCCTCCAGCTCCAGAATGATCGGGCAATGGTCGCTACCCATGACGGCGGCGTCAATCCGGGCATCGATGAGCCGGGGGACAAGCCTGGACGAGATCAGGAAATAATCGATGCGCCATCCGATATTCCGTTCTCTGACTCTTGGCATAAATGACCACCACGTATAGGCGTCCGTACGATCGGGATAGAGATGCCGGAACGTATCGACGAAGCCGGCCTCAAGCAGCAGCGTCATCTTCTCCCTTTCTTCCGGCGTGAAGCCGGAATTGCCCGCATTCGACTTGGCGTTTTTCAGGTCGATCTCCCGATGGGCGACGTTCAGATCGCCGCATACGACAACCGGCTTGTCTCCGTCGAGCTTGACGAGATAGCTGCGGAACTGCTCCTCCCACTCCAGCCGGTACGCCAGCCGGGACAGATCGCGTCTTGCGTTCGGAGTGTAGACGTTGACGAGATAAAAATCGTCATACTCGAGTGTAATGATCCGCCCTTCGGAATCTTCCTCCCCGTCCATGCCATACCGTACCGACAGCGGCTTCATTTTGGTCAAGACAGCCGTTCCCGAGTACCCTTTCTTCAATGCGTAATTCCAGTACTGCCTGTACTCCTCGCCGCACGCCAGATCGATCTGTCCTTCCTGCAGCTTCGTTTCCTGCAGACAGAAGATGTCCGCGTCCACTTCCCGGAAATAATCGTAAAATCCTTTATTGACGCACGCTCTCAAGCCGTTGACGTTCCATGAAACGAGTCTGATCATTTTTACTCTCCTTACTGAACTTCTTACTGAATGTTGATGCCGGTGGCGGCTGCGGCGTTATGCCCGGTTATCGGTCATTGCCGGGGGTTCGGAAGGGCTTGTCCGTCCGTGCCGAAAGCGGCGAGCGGCGCAGCGATTGGCGTACTCTCCGGAGCAGGCGGGCCCGATAACGCTTCAACAGCAGCCGCAGACCGAAATAGAAGACAACGGTAAAAATAATACTGTTTGCGACCGAACCGACCAGAAAATGAAGGCCGATGTCGCCAAGTATGCCGTAATGATCCGCAACTTCCGCATAGTCGTCCGTTTCCGGAACCGGTTCGGCGATGGCTTCATCCAGTTCGAAAGAAGCGGGTGACGATGTAAAATCGTTAATCAGAAATCCGATCTTGTAATTCAGGTAGAACAAGGCCGGCCAAATCACGGATCCGAGCGATGCCGCCATGACGGCCGCGGGGATGTTGCCGCGCACGAGACGGGATAATGCAAGGGAAAGGACAAGGCCGACGCCGAAGGTCGGATACCAGCACGGAAAGAAACCGATAGCAAAACCGATCGCCACGACATGATCGCCGTTGCTGCTTCGCAATAACCGGAGTCCGTAATATTTGAATTTTCGCCATAGCCGCTGCAGCAAGCAAGTTCCTCCTGATATTTCTCCAGTTTTTCGCGATCAATTTCTAACATCATACCAGATTTTATGCCGTTGTGGAGCCTGTAATCATTCTGTTCTTCGCATCGGCGGCTGGTGCTTTTGAGGTTTGATCGGTTATGATGGACGTATGAAAAGGCTTTTCCGGTATCCGGTTCCGTAATTTCTTACTAGAAAGGAGGAAGCAGAAAGCCGCCCTTTCGCTTATGTTGAGGTCAACGGCTTACGGGCTAAGCTTTCTGTGAATGAACTTGCTGGCGACGACAGGCAGTGAACTCAACCAGATACGCATTGGAATTATCGGCCCTCGACAGATCGTCGGCCAAATTCTGCGCGTTGTCGATTCCTTTCCTTCTTTCGCGGCGGTGCCGCTCATATACCGTCATGAAGACGATGCGCCCAAGCTGGCCGAACGGATTAGCGGCGATGTGGAAGTCATCCTGTTCTCCGACCCGCTGTCCCACCGCAAGGCGAAGGAGAGCCTTCGCGTTCCGGTGCTGATGCACCACGTGCCGCTGACCGATGCCGGACTGTACAAGGCGCTGTTTCACGCGCAGCAGGACGGCCTGCTTGCGGAAGGCATATCCGTCGATTCGCTGACCGACAAGATGGTGCGGCGCACGCTGAAGGATTTGGGCAAAACGGCGATCCGCCCCGTTATTTACGACGGACCCGCTTACGCGCCCAGGGACAAGCTGGTGGCGTTCCATCGCGAACAGTTTGAAGCCGGAGCCTGCACGGTCGCTTTCACCGGCATGGAGTCGGTATCCCGCGAGCTGACGGAGCTGGGCATTCCGAATCGCTGGCTGGTGCCCGCCGACCAGGATATCGTCGTCTCGCTCGAACGGGCGCTGCTGTCTACCGAGACGCGGCGCAGCAAGGAAGGGCAGATTGTCGTCGGTATGATCAATATCGATGATTTCGGCAAGCTCGCGCTCACCTGTTCGAACGAACATGAAGTGCAGAAGCTGAAGCTCGATATTCACCGAATGGTGCTCGATTATGTCGAAGCGCTCGACGGATACTTGACGCATCTGGGCGGGGACGAGTATCTGTTCTTCACGACCCGGGGCATATTCGAGCGGGAATCCGGCGGCTACAAGACGATCCCGCTGGCCAAGGATATGAACAAGACGCACGGCATTTCGCTCAGCATCGGCATCGGCTTCGGACGGTCGGCCAGCGTCGCCGGCACGAATGCGCGCATTGCGATGCGAAAAGCGAAGGAAGCCGGCGGGAACGCCTGTTTCATCGTCCGGGAGGACGGTACGCTGATCGGTCCGCTCGAAATGGCCGAGCCGGTGCGCGAAGTGCTGTCGTTCACCGATGCGGAGCTGATCAAGCGGGCGGAGGATGCCGGCATGACGAGCGCATATTTGAGCAAGCTGCTCCACAATGGGGCTAAATACGGCAAATATGAATATCAGGTTCACGAGCTTGCGGCATTACTTGGTATTACCGTCAGGAGCGCTCATCGGCTGCTGCTTCATTGGATCGACCACGGTTTGGTCGAGGTAACGGGCTTCGAGAAAGTGCCGCGAGGCCGGCCGAGGCAGATTTTCACCTTCACCCTGCTGCTTAACAGGCAGGTGTGAAGGCTTTTTTTCGTCTGGAAACGATGCTGCCGGCTCTATTTAAAGACGATTAATAGATTTGTCTTTATATGATCCGACTCGTTATGATGGAGGTGTAGAGTAAAACGAGGAGGCGATCAGCAGCACATGAGAACGGTCGAGGAATTGGAAGCGAAGCTGGCGGAGCCGTCGGAGGCACTCATTCGCGATCTGGGTTCGGTTGAAGGCGACATTATCGTGCTTGGCGTAGGCGGCAAAATGGGACCGAGCCTGGCCAGGCTGGCGGCCAATGCGATCCGCGATGGCGGTCTGAACAAACAGGTGATCGGCGTATCCCGCTTCTCCAATGAGGAGGCCCGGCGGGAACTGGAGGATGCCGGCATTCGGACGATATCTTGCGATTTGCTGAATGATGACGAGCTGAACCGTTTGCCGGAGGCATCGAATGTAATCTATATGGCAGGCAACAAGTTCGGCACGACGGGCCGGGAATATTTCACATGGGCGATGAACGCTTATTTGCCGGGCCGGGTGGCGGAGAAATATAAAGATTCGCGAATCGTCGTGTTCTCTTCCGGGAACGTATATCCGTTCTCTCCGGTCGGAAGCGGCGGCGTGAACGAGCAGGTGGCGCCCGAGCCGATCGGCGAATATGCCCAGTCCTGTCTCGGAAGGGAGCGGGTGTTCGAATATTTCGCCCACAAGAACGGAACGCCGATGGCGATCTATCGGCTCAATTACGCGATCGATATGCGCTACGGCGTTTTGCTGGAGCTGGCGAGATCCGTATATGAAGGGCGTCCGATCGACCTGACGATGGGTCACGCCAACGTCATCTGGCAGGGAGACGCCAATGAGATGGCGCTGCGCTGCCTCGCGCATTGCTCGAATCCGCCGCAAATTATCAACGTCACGGGACCGGAGACGGTGTCGATCCGTTGGGCGGCCGGCGAGCTGGCCCGGCGGCTCGGGAAAGAGGCGATATTCACCGGGACGGAATCGGAGACGGCGCTGCTCAGCAATGCCTCCAAGTCCCACCAGTTGTTCGGATATCCCCGCGTATCGCTTTTGCAGATGATCGATTGGGTGGCCGAATGGGTGCAGGCCGGGGGCGTGACGTGGAACAAGCCGACGCATTTCCAGGAACGAAAGGGGAAATTCTAACGTGAGCGAAACGAAGAAGACGTTGTCACCCGAGCTGATGGAAGCGCTGCATGACGGGCTCGTCATTCCGGCCCATCCGCTCGCCCTGGACGAAAACCGCAAGCTCGACGAGCGTCACCAGCGGGCGCTGACGCGATATTATATAGCAGCGGGAGCCGGCGGCATTGCGGTGGGCGTTCACTCCACGCAGTTCGAAATTCGCGACAAGGGCATCGATTTGTACGAGCCGGTGCTGCGGCTGGCTGCGGAAGAGGTCGACCGGGCCCGGCTCGACAGGCCGTTCATCAAGGTGGCGGGCGTGTGCGGCGGAACCGGGCAGGCGCTCGAAGAAACGCGGATCGCGTCGAGACTCGGTTATGACGCTGTATTGCTGAGCATGGGCGGGCTGGCCGACTGGAGCGAGCAGGACCTCTTGAAGCGGACCGAGCAAGTGGCCGAAATCATGCCGGTCATCGGCTTTTATTTGCAGCCGTCCGTGGGCGGCCGGATTTTCAGCTTCGAATTTTGGCGGGCGTTCGCGGAAATTCCGAACGTGGTGGCGATCAAGATGGCGCCGTTCAACCGGTACCAGACGATCGACGTTGTCCGTGCGGTCTGTTATTCCAGCAGATGCGATGAGATCGCGCTGTACACCGGCAACGACGACAACATCGTGAACGATTTTCTGACGACGTACCGGTTCGCGGTGAACGGCAAAATCGTCGAGAAACGGATAGTCGGCGGGCTGCTCGGCCATTGGGCGGTCTGGACGCAGAAGGCGGTGGAGCTGCTGAATGAAGTGAAGCGCTGCCGCGACGCCCGGCAAATATCGAAAGAATGGCTGACCTGGAATGTGCAGGTGACCGATTCGAATGCGGCCTTCTTCGATCCCGCCCACCAGTTTGCCGGCTGCATCCCGGGCATCCATGAAGTGCTGCGGCGGCAAGGACTGATGAAAGGCATCTGGTGCCTGAATCCGCATGAGACGCTGTCGCCGGGCCAGGCCGAGGAGATCGACCGGGTATACCGGGATTATCCGCACCTGAACGACGATGCGTTCGTCGCGCAGCATCTGCAGGAATGGCTGGCGGATTAGGCCCGTCCAGCCGCCGCGGGTGAAACGGAAGAAACGGAGTGAGCGGGCTTGCGGTTTAAAGACGTGTTTTCCATTATCGGGCCAAGCATGGTCGGACCTTCAAGCTCCCATACGGCGGGGGCCGTTCGCATCGGCCGGGCGGCGCGCCGGATATTCGGCGCGCTTCCGGAGCAGGCCGACATTACGTTTTACGGCTCCTTCGCGGAAACGTACCGGGGACACGGCACCGATCTGGCCGTTGCAGGGGGACTTCTGGACTACCGGACGGACGACGAGAGGATTCGCGACGCGCTCGCAATCGCCGCATCGTCGGGCATGGTGCTGACGTTCAAGAGCGGACACAATCCCGCCGTACACCCGAACACGGCGAAGCTCTCGCTCCGCGGAGGAGGGCGGGAAGACGTGATCGTCGCCTCCTCCATCGGCGGCGGCAACATCGAATTGACCGAAGTGAACGGCTTCGATGTCAAGTTCACGATGAATTATCCGACTCTGCTCGTATTTCATAAGGATCGCCCGGGCATGCTTTCGGACATTACCGGTATTCTGGGCGGCATCAATATCGGGTATATGGATGTGGATCGCAAAGGCAGAAGCGGGGACGCGCTGACCGTTGTCGAAACCGATGAACCCGTCCCGGCCGAGCTGGTCGAACGGATTCGCCGGTTATCCGATGTCAGCCGCGTATGTATGGCGGATCTTACGGCCGAAGAGGTGGAACGATGAAGTTCTCGACACTGCAGGAGCTGGCAGCTTGCTGCGGCGAAGATCAGGTGACGATCGGTGAACTGATGCTCTCCGAGCAGGCGAAGGAAAGCGGCAAGAGCGAGCAGCAAACCTTTGATGCGATGGCAAATTATTACCGGATCATGAAAGAAGCCGTCCGCAAAGGATTGGAGGAAGGCGTCACTTCGCGAAGCGGGCTGACCGGCGGAGACGCCCGGCGCGTTCACCAATATATGAACGAAGGAGTGCCGTCGCTGGGGACGGAGGCGTGCACGGCGCTTGCCTATGCGCTCGCCGTCTCGGAAATCAACGCGTCGATGGGACGGATCGTGGCGACGCCGACGGCAGGCTCCTGCGGCATCATTCCGGGCGTTTTTGTCAGCGCGCAGGAACGATACGGTTGGGACGACGAACGGCTCGTGATGGGGCTGTTCGCCGCGGGCGCCATCGGATACGTCATTGCCAACAATTCGTTCATTTCCGGGGCGGAGGGCGGCTGCCAGGCCGAGGTCGGATCGGCGATCGGCATGGCGGCGGGAGCGCTGACGGAGCTGAGGGGAGGAACGCCGGAGCAGGCTGTCCATGCCGTGGGGCTTGCGCTCAAAAACAGCCTTGGCCTGATCTGCGATCCGGTCGGCGGCCTCGTGGAAATCCCGTGCATCGTGCGCAACGGCTTCGGCGCCGTAACCGCGCTCGCGGCGACCGATATGGCGCTCGCCGGAGTGCGAAGCGTCATTCCGTCCGACGAGGTGATCGGCGTGATGCTCGAGGT
Source organism: Paenibacillus cisolokensis (assembly GCF_050481165.1). Taxonomy (NCBI): domain Bacteria; kingdom Bacillati; phylum Bacillota; class Bacilli; order Caryophanales; family Paenibacillaceae; genus Paenibacillus; species Paenibacillus cisolokensis. The sequence continues at coordinate 2,863 of NZ_JBCNFP010000051.1, read as the reverse complement.
AGGCAGCGCCATGCCGTCCAAGCATCGGGAGACGGCCAAGGGGGGGCTTGCGCAGACGCCTACCGGCCGCCGCATTATGAGCGAATTGTACGGGCGCAAGACGAAGGACGGCGGCGAGAACCGTTAAGCTACGCCGGCATCGATCCGTTCATCCGCGCGGCCTCGGGCCTGAAGCGGCCGGCTTTGCGTTCCGCGCCCGTTCATGAATACCGCGGCGGCTTGCGCGCGCCGTATTTGGGACCTTGCGCGGCGTTCAGCAGCAGCAGAATGCCGGTGACGACATGCAGGATCCAGCCGACGAACGGGATCCAGGCTATGAGTGAGGTGATCATGCCCGCGACCGGCCCGTAGCTCGGTTCCTGGTTATACAGGGAAAGCACGAGCGTAATCAGGTGCAGCATGAACATGAACCAAAGCGCCGTGTATCCGGTGCCGATGACGAAAAGACCGCCAATAATAGGGATCGCCAGGCAAAGCTCGCACAAGCCTGAGATCAGCTTCAAAATTCTTGAAATGGACAACTCCATCCCTCCTGCCATCAACGATGGGCGAATCCGTCTTGCCGCTTCGCTCAAGTCGCTTATATCCCTTAGCTGCGAAAGTTCTCCGCAGAGGCTTTTTTCCTAAGTATAGTGCTTTAAGCCTCCTTTTTCCAGTGCAGCGCCGGAAAAAGGCGCATGCGGCCATTCAAGCGAATGGCGATTCCGGGGGCTGGACGAAACCGGAATATCTGGTAAGATAACGATAGACTCCTGAACCGGAGTCTATTTTTTCATACGGAGGGATGGGCATGAATCGAACGATATGCCGTTACACCTGCGCCGCATGGCTGCGCATAATCGGGGGTGAGATCTACCATGAGCCCTAGTGCGCTGGAAGCCGCCAGGACGCAGCTGGTGCGTCAGCTCGTATTTTTCGACGAAGAGAAGACCGTGTTTCTCGATCGGCATTTTCCCGCCGGGACGCGGGAGCGGGCGAAAGTGGACCAGTTGCTGGGACATTACTGCGCCGCATTGGAACAGCTGATCCCCCGGCTCGCTGTTGAAGATTTGCAATCGACAGCTTTGATCGGCAGCCGGGTGCGGCTGCAATATTTGGATGACGGCTCGGAGGAAATGTACACCATCGTATTCCCGGCGCTGGCGGAACCGGATCGGCTGACGGTTTCATTCCTGTCGCCGATCGGCATCCAGCTTCTGCTGGCCGTTCCCGGCAAAATCTATACGCTGGATACGCCGGCGTGCTCGCTGGACGTGCGAATTCAAGGAATCGAATTCGCGCAGCTCGGCGAAGTCTGCTAGAAGCCGGAATTTCATAAAATTATAAGTTTACATTCTTTGTAATGTTCTTATAATTAGAGTGAGGTGAGCATAACAGGAGGGTACCAATAATGAGCGAAACGATTAAAATCGGCATTGTAGGTTATGGCAATCTGGGCAGGGGCGTGCGCAAGGCGTTAGCCCAGAACCCGGATATGGAACTGGTGGCGGTCTTTACCCGCCGCGATCCGGACAAGCTGTCCGGAACGGAAGAAGGACTCAAATTCGAACATGTCGGCGCAGCCGAACAATACAAAGGCAAGATCGACGTTATGATTCTATGCGGCGGGTCCGCCACGGACCTTCCGGAGCAAGCGCCTTGGTTTGCAAAAATGTTCAATACGGTCGACAGCTTCGATACGCATGCGAAAATACCGGAATTTTTCGCAGATGTTGACCGTCAGGCGCGTGAAGGCGGCAATGTCAGCATTATTTCGACGGGCTGGGACCCGGGGCTGTTCTCGCTCAACCGGCTGCTCGGTGAAGCGATTCTGCCTGAAGGAACGGATTATACGTTCTGGGGTACGGGCGTCAGCCAGGGGCACTCCGATGCGATCCGCCGGGTGAAGGGCGTCAAGGGCGGCGTGCAGTATACGGTTCCGGTGCAAGAGGTCATCGACCGCATTCGCGCCGGCGAGACGCCGGAGCTGACGACCCGGGAAAAGCACCGCCGCGAGTGTTATGTCGTCGCCGAAGAGGGCGCGGATCTCGCCCAGATCGAGCACGACATCGTTACGATGCCGAACTATTTTGCCGATTATGATACGACCGTCACGTTCATTACGGAGGAAGAGCTGCGCACGAAGCATGCGCAGATGCCTCATGGCGGATTCGTCATCCGCAGCGGCGTAACCGGAGAAGGGACGCGCCAAATTATCGACTTCAGCTTGAAGCTGGAAAGCAATCCGGAATTTACGTCCAGCGTGCTGGTCGCCTATGCGCGGGCGGCGCACAGGCTCAGCCGGGACGGCCAATCCGGGGCGAAAACCGTATTCGACGTACCGTTTGGCCTGTTGTCCCCGAAATCGCCGGAACAGCTGCGCAAGGAATTGCTGTAACCCGCCATCCGTTCGAAAGCCTCGCCGACACCTCCGTGTTGGCGGGGCTTCAACTTCCTATTGCCTGTCTAATCGTCCGTTTCCCTTCAAATCATCTCCGGTCCGTCGGTGCACCTCGTTTCCCTTCAAATCGTCTCCGGTCGGTCGGTGCGCCTCGTCTCCCGTCAAATTGTCTCCGATCCGTTAGCCGCTTCGCCCTTGCCCCTGTCTCCCGGCAGTCGCTTTGGCCAAACGGCTAGGCCCCCTAATTCCGGAGTCTACGCCACGAAAAATTTAATTATCGCATAAATTCTAGGTTTTTCAGCGGATTACATGGCTTTATGGAATTTGGAACGTTCTTCTTCGTTTTGTTGCTGGATCCAAGTGCTAAATACCTTTGGAGGTTTGCGTTTCAAACTTCCGTGCATTCTGCGATTGTTGTAAAAGTCCATGTACCGATCAATAGCCGCATATGCTTCTTCCATGGTCTCGAATGATTCCTTGGTT
>NZ_JBCNFP010000050.1:0-1013 GCF_050481165.1 Paenibacillus cisolokensis | reverse complement strand
GAACGATAAGACCGGCCGGCTTGTCGACGACGAGCAGATCGGCATCCTCGTACACGATCGAAAGCGGCATCGGCTCCGGCAATATATCGTCCGAACTTTCCCGCGCCATCCGGATGCGGATGATGTCGCCCTCCTTGACGCGCGCTGTCGTGTAGACGCGGACGCCGTTCAACGTAATGCCTTCGTCCGTCAGCTTCAGCTTCGACAGCAGCCTGCGGGACACGCCAAGCCGCCGTTCCAGCACGGTACGGACCGTCTTGCCCGCATCTTCGGCGGTTACGCTCACGGTCAACGGCTCGTAATAGCTTTCGCTTGTCATGGCTTCCTCTTGCGAAACACCTCCGCGCTGCGCGCATACTCGACGTCCGGGAACCCGAGGCGCGCGTTAGCGGCCCGTGCGGCCGCGAAGAAATAATCGGACAGCCGGTTCAGGTAGCGCCGCACTTCCGGATTGGAAGGATGCGCGGCCATCATCGTTACGACGCGCCGCTCCGCCCGGCGGCATACGGTCCGGCACACATGCAAGAGCGCCGATACGTCGCTCCCGCCGGGCAAAATGAAGCGCACGAGCTCCGGCGCCTCATCCGTGTATTGATCAATCCATCCCTCCAGCTTGTCCACCGCCGCGGAGGACATCTTGTACGAAACCCCGTCCTGGTTCGCATAAGCAAGATCGGAGCCGCAATCGAACAGCTCGTGCTGAATGTCCGTCAGCTGCTGCGCCAGCTCCGGCAGCTTGTCCGCAGCGGCGGCGGCAGCCTGCCCTACAAATGCGTTCAATTCGTCGATCGTGCCGTACGCTTCCACCCGGAGGTCGTCCTTGGCGACGCGTCCGCCGATCAGCGACGTCTTCCCTTCGTCGCCCGCCCGCGTATAAATTTTCACGCTCACCCATCTCCTTCGCATGCGCGCCCGCAAGGCCGGCGATCCGTCGCCGGCGCGACCCGCAAGGCGCACAATCGTATCCCTGAAAGATCTGTACGTTCTCATTCTAACATAGAATTCGCCCGGTC
>NZ_JBCNFP010000049.1:0-4229 GCF_050481165.1 Paenibacillus cisolokensis | reverse complement strand
CACTTTCGAAATTCAGGATAAGCTATGTTTCGAATCTAGCATCTGGTCCAGGCTAAAACATCATTTCATTAGGAAATGGTGATCTATCAAGTACCAATTCTCTCAGGGATACATATAGATATATTACAATTCGTACCCTATGATCCGTCCGAAGCACGCCGTATCGGAAAAGGAGGATATCCATTGAAAATCATTGAACTTCTGAACCGCGAGGTTGAGATAGAAATTTCAGGAAAGACGAAGGCGATTCGCGGCAAGCTGGTGGATTGGGGACAAGACATTGTCGTCATGCACAACGGTCATCGGTTTCTGTACGTTCCGCTTCGCCATCTGCAGCAAATGCGTGCCAGTGAGTCGCGGCTTGACTATAGCGATACGCCGGAACAACCGTTTGAGCAGTTCTATGAGTCCGTATCGTACCGGAAAATACTGATGAGTGCGAAAGGGATGTTTGCGGAAATTAATATTACCGGCAATCAATCCGTGCACGGTTACATTACGAGCATTATGAACGACTTTTTCGTCTTTTACTCGCCGGTCTACCACAGCATCGTCATCCCGCTCCACCAACTCAAATATTTGATTCCCTATGATTCCCAGGTTACACCTTATACGCTGGCGCCCGAACAATTTCCGCTCAAGCCTTCGCCTGTGACGCTGGCCCGTACGTTCGATCAGCAGCTGCGCAAATTGATCGGCAAATTCGTCATTCTCGATCTGGGAGAGAACCCGAACAAAATCGGTATTTTGAAGCAAATAGACGGTCAAATCGTCGAGCTTGCCTCTGCCGACGGAAAATCCGTATTTTTGCATTTCGACCATATCAAGACGGTCCATCTTCCCTGAGCGCGGGCTGTCCGCTCAAGCCTTTCGGCATTGCCGAAGGCTTATTTTGCGTTCGGACGAGCCCGGACGATCCGCGGCGAACGAGCGGCGGCAACCGTTCGAACGGGCATATCCGAACAAGGTCACATTCTTTTTGCTTTGCAGGATGCTTGGATTCGTTGTAATATAATTTTTATATAATTTGCAGCTTGCAGGAAGGAGTATTGGCGATGAGCGAACTGAAATTGAAGATACTGGAACTGCTCAAGGAGGACGCACGGCGCGGCGCGGATCTGATCGCTACGATGTTGGGCGAAGAAGAAGAGGAAGTGAAGCGGGCGATTGCGGAGATGGAGAAGGACCACGTCATCGTCAAATACGCCACGGTCGTCAACTGGAGCAAAGTGAATGACGAGAAAGTGACGGCGCTGATCGAAGTGCAAATTACGCCGGAGCGGGGCCGCGGATTCGAGGGCATTGCGGAACGGATTTATTTGTATCCCGAAGTCAAATCGGTCTATTTGATGTCCGGTGCTTACGATTTGCTCGTAGAGGTGGAAGGCAAAACGCTGAAGGAGGTCGCTTCGTTCGTTTCCAACAAGCTGTCTCCGATCGATTCGGTACTTTCGACCAAAACATTTTTTATCCTGAAAAAATATAAGCAGGACGGCATCATCTTCGAAGAATGCGAAGGCGATCAACGTCTGTTGATTTCGCCGTAAAGGGATGGTCTCGATGATTAAAGAGGATGAAAAACAAACGATGCCTCGCCGTTCCATGCGCGATTATTTGTCCAACCAGGCGAAACAGATCAAACCGTCGGGCATCCGCCGATTTTTCGATTTGGTCAGCGGCCGCAAAGATATTATTACACTCGGTGTCGGAGAGCCGGATTTCGTCACGCCCTGGCATGTGAGAGACGCCTGCGTGGCGGCGTTGGAAGCGGGGAAAACCCAGTATACGTCGAATGCCGGAATGCCGGAGCTGCGGGAAGCGATTGCCACGTATCTGTATGAGCGGTTTGCAGTCGCCTACGAGCCGTCGAACGAAATTTTGGTGACCGTGGGTGGAAGCGAGGCGATCGATCTGGCGCTAAGGGCGCTTATTTCGCCAGGGGATGAAATTTTGATTCCGGAGCCCTGCTATATATCGTATTCGCCGATCGCCACGCTCGGAGGCGGCATTCCCGTCGGCATCGAGACGTTCGCCGAGGACAACTTCAAGCTGCGGGCCGATGCGCTGCAGGCTGCGATTACGCCGGCGTCGAAAGTGCTTATTCTCTGTTATCCGAGCAATCCGACCGGCGGGATTATGACATACGAGGACTGGCTGCCGGTTGCTAAAGTCGTGGAGGAAAACGACCTGATCGTCATATCGGACGAAATATATGCCGAACTGACTTACGGCGCCAACCATGTCAGCTTCGCTTCGCTGCCGGGAATGAAGGACCGGACGATTCTGGTGAGCGGTTTTTCCAAGGCGTTTGCGATGACAGGCTGGCGTATGGGATACGCTTGCGGCCATCCGGAGCTGATCGGCGCCATGCTCAAAATTCATCAATACACGGTAATGTGCGCGCCTATAATGGGCCAGATCGCCGCGCTCGAAGCGTTGACGAACGGCCTGGAGGAGAAAGACCGGATGGTCGAATCGTATAACCAAAGGCGGCGGCTCGTTGTCAAAGGATTTCGCGAGATCGGCTTGTCGTGTCATGAGCCGGAAGGGGCGTTTTACGCATTCCCGTCCATTCGGTCGACAGGCTTGTCGTCGGAGGAATTCGCCCGTCAGCTTCTGGAGGAGGCGAAGGTGGCAGCCGTGCCGGGCAATGTGTTCGGGCTTGGCGGAGAAGGGCATCTGCGCTGCTCCTATGCGACATCCGTGCCGCAGCTGACGGAGGCGATCGAGCGGATCGGGGCTTTTGTGCACCGGCTGAAAACGGCAGGAGCTTGACGAGTTGTCATTTTCCGGATGTCCATACTGGTAATGGATGTCCGTTTTCTGGTATAATAAAGCAATCGGCATCGTCCAGGCTTGTACGATTGTGACGGCGATCGATAATGCGGTAAAACATGAACGCGTCGTATGCAAGGAATTCACACAAGGAGGGGTGGCAATGGCTGTTGCGGATTACGGTTTCAACGTAAAGAACGTAATGGATTTTTGGGAAGAACCGGACCCATACAAAGCGATGAAGTTATCCCCGTACATGCGAATTCTGGAAGACGAAATTTATGTTTTGCGCAAACAGATGGAACTGACCTGTCAGCAGGAAGCTTCATTTCATTCTGAGCTCGTCATTGAAATTAGCCGGAAACTCGATGTGAAGATTAACGAGTATATGCGGTGCCGAATGAAAATGTCCAGACTGAAAGCGTAAAGGTATCTCCCCGCCGGTGCGGGGGATTTTTTTTGAGATTGTCGGCGCGCCCCCGCCTTCCGTCAAATCGTCACCGGTTGGTCGACGCGCCCGCCTTTTGTCAAATCGTCTCCGGTCCGTCGGTATGCCCCGCCTTCCGTCAAATCGTCACCGGTGGTCGGTATGCCCCGTCTTCCGTCTAATCGTCTCCGGTCTGTCGGCGCACCCCGTTTTCCGTCAAAACGTCTCCGGTCTGTCGGCGCGCCCCGTCTTCGTCAAAACGTCTCCGGTCTGTCGGCGCGCCCCGTTTTCCGTCAAAACGTCTCCGGTCTGTCGGCGCGCCCCGTCTTCGTCAAAACGTCTCCGGTCTGTCGGCGCACCCCGTTTTCCGTCAAAACGTCTCCGGTCTGTCGGCGCACCCCGCCTTCAGCGCCCCCGTCTCCCGGCAGATTGCTTTGGCGAAAATCCTGCAAAAGTGCAGGAATTTTGGTTCGAATAGATGGATATGGCGCAAAATCCTGCAAAAATACAGTATTTTTGGGATTTTTTGCTTGGCTGGGGCTTGAACGGGTCAAAAAATTGTATAATCGCAACAATTTTTGCGTTTTGGTTCTTTTACGCCCGGAAATACTGCACTTTTGCAGCTTTGTTCTTTTATTGGGTTTCTATCTTCCGGATGCCAGCCGCCGCGGGGCCGGAGTAAAGCAAGCAATTCGGGACAGGTGGCAGTTCACAGCGGGGTAGCGCGAGCGAATCCTGGAGGTTCGCAATCAGGCGCCCGGCGGGGGTGGCGTGAGCGAATAAGGACCTGGAGGTCGCAATGAGTCACCGGGTGGCGAGAGCGAATAAGGACCTGGTGGTCGCAATGAGTCGCCGGGTGGCGAGGGCGAATAGAGCTCTGGCCGCCATCGCGAAACAGTATCGTCCCCAGACAGAGACGAAGAAGTCGTTTTTGCTTGAGCTGCGAAACGGACCCGAGATCGCCGCTCATAACGGGGATACGGGCAAAGTGCGCGGTCGGGCGGCAGACCGGGCGAATTCTATGTTA
>NZ_JBCNFP010000048.1:0-7019 GCF_050481165.1 Paenibacillus cisolokensis | reverse complement strand
GCCGTCAGGCGTTTTTCTTAAGCCTGTCTAACCGTCCGCGCCTTCTGTCAAAACGTGTCCCGTCCGTCGGTGGGCCCCGCCATTCGTCCAATCGTCTCCGGTCCATCGGTGCATCCTGCTGTCTGTCTAATCACCTTCGGTCCGTTGCGAGCCCGCCTTCAGCGGCTTCGTCTCCCGGCAGATTGCTTTGGCGAAAAGCCTGCAAAAGTGCAGGAATTTTGGCCCGAATAGACGACTATGGCGCGAAATCCTGCAAAAATACAGTAATTTTTGGAAAATCTCGCTTGTCTGGCTTGAACGGATCAAAAAAACTGTATAATCGCAGGAATTTTCGCAATTTGGTTATTTTACATCCGAAAAAGCTGCACTTTTGCAGCATTGTTATTTTATAGGGTTTCTGTCTTCCTTCCGGATGCCAGCCGCCGCGGAGCCGATGTAAAGTAAGCACAAACAATTTCGGGACTGGTGTCAGTCACAGCAGGGGGAGGGGGGCGCGAGCGAATAAAGCCCTGGAGGTTCGCAATCGGTCGCCCGGCGTGGGCGGTGTGAGCGAATAAAGCCCTGGAGGTTCGCAACCGGTCGCCCTGCGCGGGCGGTGTGAGTGGATAAAGCCCTGGGGTTCGCAACCGGTCGCCCTGCGCGGGCAGTGTGAGTGAACAAAGCCCTGGAGGTTCGCAATCGGTCGCCCTGCGCGGGCGGTGTGAGTGGATAAAGCCCTGAGGTTCGCAACCGGTCGCCCTGCGCGGGGGGCGCGAGCGAATAAAGCCCTGGAGGTTCGCAACCGGTCGCCCTGCGCGGGCAGTGTGAGTGAACAAAGCCCTGGAGGTTCGCAATCGGTCGCCTTGCGTGGGCGGTGTGAGTGAATAAAGCCCTGGAGGTTCGCAATCGGGCATCCGGTGGGGTTGGCGCGAGCGAATATAGCCTTGGTCGCGTCGCCTGTCACGAGCTAAAGACTTGTGCCGTTTCTTGGAACATCGTGTCTATCTTGACCTATCGGTACCGTTCGCTTATAGTGATTGAAGAAGCTTTAAACTTATCGATCGAGGTGGCCATGTGATGTCTGAGAAAATCTACGTTGGAGTCGATATCGGCGGAACCGCCATCAAGGTAGGCATATGCAACGAAAACGGCGATCTTCTCCAAACGTACGAAGGACCGACCGAAACGGACAAAGGGACGGACGCCATTCTGAACAACATTGCGGCTTATGTCCGACATATCGTCTCCGAGTCTCCCTTTCAGTGGGAGCAGGTGGAAGGGGTCGGGATTGGAATTGCCGGATTTCTCGATATACCGAACGGCATCATGAAGTTCGCCCCGAATCTCGGGCTTCGCAATGTGCCAGTGCGGGACCGGGTTCAGGAAGCGCTCGGCAAACCGGTATTCATCAATAACGACGCGAATGTGGCGGCGCTGGGCGAAGCCTGGGCCGGAGCGGGCAAAGGGGTAAGCGATTGCGTCTGTTACACCCTCGGTACCGGAGTAGGCGGAGGCATCATCATTGACGGCAAAATCGTACAAGGATTTGCCGGCATGGCCGGTGAGCTGGGCCATATGGCGATTGTGCCGGATCTGGAAGCGATTCAGTGCGGCTGCGGCAAGATGGGATGTCTCGAAACGGTTTCTTCCGCAACCGGCATTATCAAGATGGCCAAGGACGCCGTTGAGCGGGGCGATCGGACATCGCTATCCGCGGTCGAGAACATTACGGCCAAGGACGTCTTCGATGCGGCCAAAGCCGGCGACGAAGTCGCGGCGCGCATCGTCAATCGGGCCGCCTTCTATCTCGGCAAATCGATGGCCACCGTTGCTATCGTGCTGAACCCGCAGCGCTTTATTATTGGCGGCGGGGTATCGAAAGCCGGCGATTTCCTGTTCGATCAAATTCGGGACGTCTTCCGCAAATTTACGCCGGACCTCATTCAGGAAGGCGTGGAGATCGTACCGGCGCAACTCGGCAACAATGCAGGCATTGTCGGCGCTGCAGGATTGGTTCTGCGGTCGTAACGATTATCGCGCGGCCGTTCGGCAAGCCGTTTGAAGCCGGACGGCCTTCTTCAACAGGACAGCAGGTTTGGAGGAGGCGAGAGGAATGAGTACGCCAGCCGATTCGGCGAGACTTGTCATCATTACAGGCATGTCCGGCGCAGGAAAGACGATCGCCGTACAAAGTCTGGAGGATCTCGGTTTTTTCTGCGTCGATAATTTGCCCCCGATCCTGATTCCGAAATTCGCGGAATTGATCGACCAATCGAAGGGCAAAATCGGCAAGGTGGCGCTTGTGATCGATCTGCGGGGCCGGGAATTTTTCACCGCGCTTTCGGAATCGTTGAATCAGATCAAGGAGCATTTCTCCATTCCTTATGAAATATTGTTTCTGGATGCGACGGATGGAGTTCTGGTGCAGCGTTACAAGGAAAGCCGCCGCCGGCATCCTCTTGCTCCGTCCGGCCTGCCGCTGGAAGGGATCAGGCTGGAGCGCCACTTGCTGGAGGATTTGAAAGGCTGGGCAACCCAGGTTATCGATACGAGCAATTTGAAACCGGCGGAGCTGAAGGAGAGAATCATTTCCCGCTTTACGCATTTGGGCGAAAGCAGCATTTCCGTCAATGTGACGTCATTCGGCTTTAAATACGGCGTGCCGATCGATGCCGATTTGATATTCGATGTCCGTTTTCTTCCCAATCCCCATTACGTCGACCAGCTTCGTCCCCAGACAGGGCAGCATCCGGATGTCTACGATTATGTGATGAAATGGCCGGAAACGCAGACCTTTCTGAACAAGCTGCTCGATATGCTGACATTCCTCATTCCGTTGTACAAGAAGGAAGGCAAGAGCCAGGTCGTAATCGGCATCGGGTGCACAGGCGGCAAGCACCGTTCGGTTGCGATCGCGGAATATTTGGGACGAACGCTGGGCAGCAGCGATACGGAGCTGGTCCGAGTCAGCCATCGCGACGCCGACCGCGACAAGCATTGATGGGAGGAAGCATGGAGAGCGGTCAGAAAACGATCAAACGTCCGCAGATCGTCGTCATCGGAGGCGGTACCGGTCTGTCGGTCATGCTTAGGGGATTAAAAGAAAAGCCGCTCGATATTACCGCTATTGTGACCGTTGCCGACGACGGAGGCAGTTCCGGTATTTTGCGCCATGAGCTGCAAATTCCGCCGCCCGGCGATATCCGGAACGTGCTCGTAGCGCTCGCGGACGTCGAGCCGCTCATGTCGGAAATGTTGAGCTATCGTTTTCAGAACGGTACAGGTCTCGCCGGCCACAGTCTCGGCAATCTCGTGCTGGCTGCGATGACCGATATTACCGGCGATTTTGTCGCCGCCATCCGTGAATTAAGCCGCGTATTCGCCGTACGGGGACGGGTTCTGCCTGCCGCCAATCAGGCGATTATTTTGCATGCGGAGCTGGAGGACGGCACGATCGTGACCGGCGAATCGATCATTCCGAAATCGGGCCAGGCGATCAAGCGCGTCTTTATCGAGCCGAAAGATGTCGAACCGCTGGCGGAAGCGGTCGAAGCGATCCGCAGCGCCGATGCGATTCTGATCGGGCCGGGCAGCCTGTATACAAGCATTATTCCGAATTTGCTCGTGCCGAAGCTCGCGCAAAGTATTATGGAGTCCGATGCGGTTAAAATATTCGTATGCAATGTGATGACGCAGCCCGGCGAAACGGACAATTACGCGGTCAGCGATCATCTGGACGCTGTCTACAACCATGTCGGCCAGCATATTTTCGATTATGTGATCGTCAACGACGGGGAAATTCCTCCGCAAGTCCAAAGCAAATACGCGGAGAAGGGCGCGAAGGCGGTTCATCTCGATCTGGAAGAGGTCGAGCGGCGGGGCTATAAAGTAATCGCCGACCGGCTTGTCCTGTTTCGCACGTATTTGCGGCACGATGCGGCACGGCTCAGCCATCATATTTACCAGTTGGTGGAGAACTGGATGCTACGGAAGAGGTGAGAAGCGATGTCTTTTGCAGCCCAGACCAAAAAAGAACTGACTCTCATAGAAGCCGACCCGTGCTGCGAAAAGGCAGAGCTGTCCGCGCTCATCCGGATGAACGGTTCGGTGCAGCTGTCGAGCCGTAAAGTGATTCTGGATATATCGACAGAAAATGCCGCTATCGCGCGGCGGATCTACACGCTGATCAAAAAGCATTTTGACGTTCATACCGAGCTGCTCGTGCGCAAAAAGATGAGGCTCAAAAAAAACAATGTCTACATTGTGCGCATTCCGGCCAAAGTTCAGGAAATCTTGAGCGAATTGCGGATCATTTCGGAAAGTTTTATGTTTAATCAGGGTATCGATAAGGAAATGATACGTAAAGGCTGCTGCAAAAGATCGTACTTGCGCGGCGCCTTTCTGGCGGGAGGTTCGGTAAACAATCCGGAGGGCTCCTCTTACCACCTCGAGATTTCTTCGATGTATGAAGAGCACTGCAAGGCGCTTGTCGAGCTGGCGAACAAGTTCCATCTGAACGCCCGCTGCATCGAGCGGAAAAAAGGGTTTATCTTCTATATTAAAGAAGGCGAAAAAATTATCGAGCTGCTCAATATTATCGGCGCGCATCAAGCGCTGTTCAAATTCGAGGATGTCCGCATCATGCGGGATATGCGCAATTCCGTTAACCGGATCGTCAACTGCGAGACGGCGAATTTGAACAAGACGATTGGAGCGGCCGTCAGGCAGATCGATAATATCCGGCTGCTGGAGAAAGAAATCGGATTGGAAAATTTGCCGGAAAAACTGAGAGAAGTCGCCATGGTCCGGCTGCAGCATCCGGATATCAATTTGAAGGAAGTCGGCGAACTACTGAAAGGAAAAGTAAGTAAATCCGGCGTCAATCATCGGCTGCGAAAAATCGATGAAATGGCTGAAAAAATCCGGAATGGCTGAACTTTAATCCTGGTGGCGACAATGGTATAATAGTAAAGCGGAAATCTCATTTATTATGTCTGGAAACCGGTGTTTCCTCATGGAACATCGGTTCCTGTTGAATATGTTTAGGGGGTGTTGTGATGATAACAAGGCAACCGGTTGTTGTGCGGTTGAAGACGGGACTTCATGCGAGACCGGCAGCGTTATTCGTCCAGGAAGCAAACAAGTTTTCTTCCGAGGTGTTCGTCGAGAAAGACGATAAGAAAGTAAATGCCAAATCGATTATGGGCATTATGAGTCTGGCTATCAGTTCCGGAACCGAAGTCTACATCAGCGCAGAAGGTTCGGACGCAGAGCAAGCTGTAACCGCTTTAGTCAACCTTGTAAGCAAAGAAGAATTGGAGAATCAGTAAAGTCTTCTGACCAATGCGGGAAAAGCTCCTCTGGAGCTTTTTTTTGCCATGCCTGGCTAAAGCGATACGATACTGCAGGGCGGTACGTCTAAACTGACGGTTAACCGCCCTGTTGTTATTTACAAAAGCTGCTAAAATACGCAGACAAGGCAAAGAACCGTCCGGTTATTCCTGGACGGCTGGGTCAGCGATGATGTCGGCGCCTGCCTATTCTTATGCGCCGGTCGACTTGTCAAGCGGAATGTTGCGTTGCTGCAACGCAACCTCGATCAATCGGATGAACTCCTCCGAGAGCTGCATGGCCTTCGCTTCCTTGTACACTTCCAGCAAATGCGTATCGTTCAAAGGACGCAGCAGCATCGTCTTATCCTGCATGGGAAGAAAACCATCCCCGGAAGCGGATTGCGGCTCCTGATGACCGATCAGATGCTCGTCTCTGCCAAGAGAGCGGGAAATCGATTGCGTTCTCTTTCTGGTCGAAAATAACGGATTAATCAATTTCATTATCGGCAACTCCACACATTAAGATTGGGGCTTCGGCCGATGGGGCCGTTCCCACGGCACAAATGGTTCGGAAACATCATGTTGTTGGTATTGCTACGACTATCTTACCATGATATGGATGAAAGATGGTGGGGAATTCGGGGGGTTGAATTCTTCTTGACAAATCAGATGAATTGTGATATATGCGGAGCGGATGCGGGAATAAAAAGAAAAACCTCCAGGCCGGCCTCTACTCAAGCGGCTTGGAGGTTTCGTCGTCAGGCACAACCGTGCCCGGACCAGGTTAAATTTTCTCGATCACTTTGTCCACGATTCCATACGCCAGCGCTTCTTCGGCGCTCATAAAGTAATCGCGATCGGTATCCTTTTCGATTCGTTCCAGCGGCTGTCCGGTCCGCTCTGCCAGGATGGCATTCAGCTTGTCGCGCATTTTCAGAATGCGGCGGGCGCGGATTTCGATATCCGTCGCTTGTCCTTCGGCGCCGCCAAGCGGCTGGTGAATCATCACTTCGCTGTTCGGGAGCGCATAACGCTTGCCCTTCGCGCCGGCCGCCAGCAGGAACGCGCCCATCGAAGCGGCCATGCCGACGCAAATCGTCGAAACGTCCGGCTTGATATATTGCATCGTGTCGTATATGGCCATTCCCGATGTGATCGAACCGCCCGGACTGTTGATGTAAAGGTTGATATCCTTGTCCGGATCGTCCGCGGCCAGGAACAGCATTTGGGCAATAATCGAATTGGCCACCACATCGTTGATCGGCGTGCCGAGGAAAATAATGCGGTCCTTGAGCAGGCGAGAGTAAATATCGTAAGCGCGCTCGCCGCGGTTGCTCTGTTCGATGACCATCGGTACGAAGTTCATATCCATACGTTTTCCTCCTCTACAAGTGGCGATATTGGTAAGCGTAACACCATCATAGCGAAAATCGTCTTAAAAGTCAAAGATGGTCAAACCATTTGCAACAAAAAAGCCGATAACTTTGCAATTTCGGCAATACTTGATGAGTGTACATGGTGATATTATGGCGCGCCCGCGAGGAATCGAACCTCGATCTCAGGCTCCGGAGGCCTACGTCATATCCATTGGACCACGGGCGCATTTTGTAATAGCGAAATTTATTATATGACATGGAGAAGAATAAAGCAAGTCCATTTTTAAATTAAATTTTGGTTTTTCATGATTGGTTCATTGTAAAATTAAAT
>NZ_JBCNFP010000047.1:0-17562 GCF_050481165.1 Paenibacillus cisolokensis | reverse complement strand
TCATCATAGCTAGAGTAACGTCTGTCTGAAGAGTAATGTATTGTCTGTAGAGTAACGTACTGTCTATAGAGTAATGTACTGCCTGTGGGTAACGTTCAGTATGAGAAACAACGTGTTGTCTGAGAAAGAACGTTTCTGTCTGATAAACAACGTTCTGCCCGAGAGTTACGTTCCGTTCGAGAAACATCGTGCTGTCTAAGAATAACGTTCTGTCTGCGCGGACGAACCTGGGCTCATCCCCTCCGCTGGATGCCGAAGCGCTCGAACCGTTCATGCCTTGATCGAATTCGATTTCGGTCGAATAAAGAATGAAGAAAAGCTGACAACAGCATCGTCGAAGTCTGCTCCCGCCGCTAGGTGGGGGCTGTTTGACGTTCACGGACGCGGGAACAGGTTGGCCCGAGGCGGTAGCGCCCTGCATGCAGGTGCGCAATGGCCCGCGTCCGTGGCGCCGCGGGCGACTAGAGCCCTGCATGGTGCGCAAAGAGCCGCGCGTGTGTGGCCGCGCGAGCGGGTAGCGCCCTGCAGGGGCGCAGTCGCAGCGCAGTGGCGGCATACCGAGCCATAAGCCTACAAGACTGCCGGGAATGATTCCCGGCAGTCTTTTATAATTGGAATCAGTCAAATCTTTACACTATATTGACATTATACCTGTTATAATGAATGCGCTTACATATAGCGGTGCATATTTACACCGATTGGATGGATGGATAACATTTCTCTTAAATCGTTTTGTTCCTTCCTGCGTTTCTACCCCATTCTATTCTATTCAGATTGGCATGACGACAACATTAAGGAGGTCCGTATGATGGATATTTTGCTGATCGAAGACGAAGAAAGCATCCGGGATGTATTAAAATCGTACTTTCTTAATGAAGGATGGAATGTAAGGGAAACTGACAACGGGAAATATGCGCTGCAATTGATCCAGAACTTTAAAATGGATCTCGTCGTGCTCGATTTGATGATCGACGGGATGCCCGGCGAGGACGTCTGCTGCAAAATCAGACAGTTCTCGACCGTGCCGATCATCATGATCACCTCCAAAGTGAAAGAATCTGATACGATTAACGGTCTCAACCTGGGAGCAGACGACTACATAACGAAACCGTTTCGCGTGAAGGAGGTCATTGCCCGCATTTACGCTTTAAAGCGGCGGATGGACATGTTTACAAACGACAAATCGAATGCGGTTGTGACCAAACGGTTCAATCAGGGACGATTTGTCATCAATTATACGACGAATGAAGTTTATGTGGATGGAAGACGGGTGGAGTTGACGCATACGGAATTCAAGCTGCTCAGCGTGTTGACAAAAACGCCGGGGAAAATTTACAGCAGGCAGGACTTGACGTACGAAATTCACGGCTATCGAAATATTGACGTCGGACGGACGATGGATATGCATATCCGCAATTTACGGAGCAAAATCGAACCCGACCCGAAAGAGCCGAAGTATATCGTGACCAAGATCGGCGCCGGGTACAAATTCGATGTTCAGCCTGAAGCCCAGCTATCATGATGCGTTGGTTATCCGGGACGCGAACGGCGCTCTTTGCCGCCTTCGCATCCATGTCCGTCCTGCTGCTTTCGGTGATGTATATCGGCGGTTCCATAGCGCGGGATATCGAGCTGCTCGAATATAAGAAGCAATATTACAAAGATCAGAGCTACAAGCTCGCCTACGCCGTTCAGACCCAGCTGAAGTCCGGGCCGCTGCCGGAAGACCAGCTTCAAATGCTTAAAGACTTGTCGTCGGTTTACACGTTTGCCTATCGCTATTATGCGGCCGACGGCACTACCGTGATGTACGATTCCGCCGAGCAGCGCCCGCGTTCGGCCAAGCCGTACGAGTTCGATGTTCCGATCGTTGTCGATGGCAGTACGGTCGGATATATTATCACGTACGTCGATCTGGGCAAGCGCGACTCCTCCTATTACCCCGGCGCGGGTATGGAATCGTCCCGCCATCACCTCACCTTGTTCGCCGGGCTGCTCGTTTTCGCCCTTATCGCAAGCTTGGTTCTCGCCCGCAGGCTGTCTCGCCCGATTGTGCGGACCGGCAAGGCGGCCGAGCGCATTGCGTCCGGCTATCGGAATACCGAGATGCCGATGGCCGGAACGAACGAAATCAGGCAGCTTGCCCATACGATCAACGTCCTGATCCGGGAATTCGACCGTCAGGAAGGGTGGCGGCAGCAGATGATGCAAGATTTGGCGCATGAGCTCCGGACGCCGCTGACGTCGCTGCTTTCCCGCCTGGAAGCGATACTGGACGGCATCTTGCCGTCGACGGAAGAGAATATGCACAAGATTCATACGGAAATCGAACGGCTGTGCCGGCTTGTGGACGATCTGGAAAAGCTGTCGGATGCGGAAGGGGCCCGTTTCCAGCTGAACATCCAGCGGGTGGACATGTCGCAGCTCGTCCGGGACGTATACGAAGGATTCGTATTTATGAGCAAAGGCAAATCGATCCGTCTTACGTTTCAGAAGCCGCATGTGCCTTGTTACGCCGAAGTCGATCCGGATCGCATCATTCAAGTGATTTCGAATTTGCTGTCCAACGCGATCAAATATACGCCGTCCGGCGGAGCGGTCGAAGTGGGGCTGTATCCCGCCCGCAATGAAATTGTCGTATACTGCCAGGACAACGGCATCGGCATATCGGAGACGGAGCTGACGCTGATTTTCAACCGTTTCTATCGGGTGGACAAATCACGTTCGAGGCATAACGCCTCAGGGGGAATAGGCGTCGGCCTGAGCATCGCCAAAGCGCTCGTCGAGGCGCATGGGGGAATGATCGGCGCCGAGAGCGTACTGGGCAAAGGTTCGAAGTTTTATTTCTGCATCGAAGCTGCGGACTGACCGCGGCACGCGGCAAGCGAGGACTGCGAATGGGCCGGATGGCCGCAGTCCGGCCGCTGGCGATTTTCTCCCGGTCGAACTTGCGCCGTCGGCAAAGCTTTACACTACGTTGACAGCAACGCTGCTACTATAAATGATAGCGGGATGTTCCGCGCCGCTTGAGAGATACCGATAACTCTGCATGTTTCATCACGCTTGCTAAGGGGGCGCTACCTTTGGCCAAAATCTTATTTAACCACGTATACAAGCGATACGGCAAGTTCAAGGAGTACGCCGTCAACGATTTCAACCTGGAAGTGGAAGACCGGGAGTTTCTCGTCTTTGTCGGCTCGTCCGGCTGCGGGAAGTCGACGACGCTCCGCATGCTGGCCGGTCTCGAGGAGATTTCCGAAGGCGAAATTTATATTGGCGATACGAAAGTGAACGATGTTCCGCCCAAAGATCGGGATATCTCGATGGTGTTTCAAAATTACGCGCTTTATCCGAATATGTCGGTGTTCGAAAATATCGCCTTCGGCCTGCGGCTGCGCAAAATGCCGAAGCATGAAATCGAGCTTTCGGTCAAGCGGGCGGCCCGCGTGCTCGAAATCGAGAACTTTCTGGACCGCAAGCCGAAGGAATTGTCCGGCGGCCAGCGGCAGCGCGTTGCGCTGGGAAGGGCGATCGTCCGTACGCCGCAGGCATTTCTGATGGACGAGCCGCTATCGAATCTGGACGCGAAGCTTCGCGTCCAGATGCGGACCGAGCTGATCAACCTGCATAAAAAGATCGGCGTGACGATCATTTATGTGACGCACGACCAGGTGGAAGCGATGACGATGGGCGACCGGATCGTCGTAATGGAGAAGGGCGTCATTCAACAGGTCGATACGCCGGAGAACGTGTACAACAAGCCGGCCAACCTGTTCGTCGCGAATTTTATCGGCAACCCGCCGATGAATGTTATCGCCGGCAGGCTGCAGGAGGGCGAGAACGGACTTGAATTTCATACGAACCGGTTCGCGCTCCGGATTCCGCAGCGACAGGCGCATCAGCTGCGCAGCGTCAACCAGGGGGCGGGCCGGTCGGTCGTCATGGGCATCCGTCCCGAAAATATCAGCTTCGAGGATGCCGCGTTTACGGCGCCGGATCATGAAAAGCTGAGCGGCGTGCTGCAGATCAACGAATTTGTCGGTTCCGACCGCTACTACCATATGAACATCGGAACGCCGAAGCCGATCGTCGTGCGCGCCCATCCGCGTTATCACTTCGGCGAGGGAGAACGCGCCGAATTTGCCGTCGATATGAACAAGGCGTTGTTTTTCCATAAAGAAACGGAAAAGCTGCTTGCCGATTGAAGATGTTGCCGGCGAAGGAGGAACAGGGGATGGCAGGGGCAAATCGAAAACGTTTCGGATTCCGGTTGTGGACCGTCATCTTGTCGGCGGCGCTGCTCGTCACCGCTTTAGCGCCGGTTAAGCCGGATACGGGCCGTACCGTGCATGCCGGGTCCGAGCATGCCGAGTCCAAAAATGCTGAGTCCGAACATGTCGAGTCCAAAAATGCTGAGTCCGCGCATGTCGAGTCCAAGAATACGAACAGCTTGTCCGCCGACCGGTTTGTAAGCGCTTCTTCCGGGCTGAAGGAGCCGTATTACGAGGAAGTACGCCAGCGGATGGCAGACGAGCGAATACCGTACGGGACGCGGCAGTATGTCATTTCGGCCGCACATATTTCGGAAAAATCCGAAGATTCCGATATTTCCGTCGGTTCATATGAAGGCGAGGACGGCGTGCTGCTTTGGTCTAATGCCAAAGGCTGGGTCGAGTATGAAATCGCCATCGATGAGGAAGGGCTGTACGAAATCGAAGCCGAATACGCGCCGATCGCGGACGATAGCCGGAGAAACCGCCGCGCGTCCATCCTGTCGGCGCAAATTAACGGCGTCTATCCGTTCCGGGAAGCGCGCTCCATGTCGTTCGAGCGGGAGTTCCGGAACGGGCCGCCGAGATATGACGCCAACGGCCATCAGCTGCAATCGGCCATTGAAGAAATCCGCGGCTGGAAGCGGAAGCCGTTCCGCGACTCGGACGGCGCTTATGCGCTTCCGCTGCGGTGGCATTTGCAGAAGGGCGTGAATACGATCCGGCTTCGCCTATCCCAGCAGCCGCTGGCGATCAAGTCGTTCACGATCCGGCCGCCGGCGGACATTCCCGGCTACGCGGAAGCGAAAGCGTCATACCCGGAAGCGACGGAGCGGAGCGGAGACACGATCGTCCTCGAGGCGGAGCAGTTCGAGAAGAAAAATTCGACCTCCGTTCAGACGCAGTACGACCGCGACGCCTTCACGACGCCGAAGTCGTTCAAGTACAGAGCCTACAACGTGCTCGGAGGCTGGGGCTGGTACAAGGGCGGGCATGCGGTGACCTGGGAGTTCGAGGTGCCGGAGGACGGGCTGTACAAGCTCGGCATGCGCGTCAACCAGAATTCTCGCAAAAACTTGTCCGTATTCAGAACGATATACATCGACGGAAAAATTCCGTTTCGGGAGCTGCAATCGTATCCGATTCGCTACGCTCCCGGCTGGCGGGGGGAAACGGTCGCGGACGAGAGCGGCGAGCCGCTGGCCTTCTATTTGACGAAAGGAAAGCATTCGCTCACCATGGAGGCCGGTTACGAGCCGTATATGCCGGTCATCGCCAATGTCGAGCCGATGGTTGAAGCGCTGAAGACGGTGATCGACCAGATTCGTTCGGCTACGGGCAACCGTCAGGACGACCGGTTCCGCGTATGGGATGTCGAGAAGGACATTCCCGGTGTGACGGAGCGGCTCGGCGGCATCAAGGAGCGGCTGGACCGGCAGGTGGAAGCGCTCCGGGAGATCAATCGGGAGATCGACGTTGTGGCCCAGACGTATCGTTCTGCGGCGAAAGATATCGAGGAGCTCATCGAGCAGCCCGAGAAAATTCCGACAAGCCATCTGACGCTTGGCACGATGCTGGAGCAGCTGCAGGATCAATACAGAGTGTTGATGGACAGTCCGCTGCAGATCGACAAGCTGTATGTCGCGCCCGTTCAGGCGCCGTTCCCGCGGATGGAGGCGAATTTTTTCGAGAAGACGAAGGCGGTTGCCGCGACCTTGTTCCATTCGTTCGACAAGCAGAACCGGATCGGCACGCAGGACAGCGACGTCCTGAACGTCTGGATGATGATGGGCAGAGACTATGTCGATGAGCTGCAAATGCTGGCGGACGAGCAATTTACGCCGGAATACGGGGTAAAGGTCAAGGTCAATCTCGTCCAGTCCCCCGACCTGCTCATTTTGGCGAAAGCTTCGGGCATATTGCCGGACGTTGCGCTTGGCGTTCCGGGCAACATGCCGTTCGAGATGGCGCTGCGGGGAGCGGCGCTGGACATCGGGTCGCTGCCCGGCGGCAAGGAGCTGATCGAAGGCTATCATCCGGGGGCGATGCTTCCGTTCTATTACGATGGAGGTTACTACGGCATACCGGAAACGACCAGCTTCAAAGTGCTGTTTTACCGCAAAGATATTCTCGGCAGGCTGAACCTTGGCGTGCCGGACACCTGGGACGACGTCTACCGGATGATTCCGACGCTGCTCAAGCATCAGTATTATTTTTACGTTCCGCCGGACGATTTCTCGTTCATGTTCTACCAGAACGGCGTCGACTTGTATTCGCCGGACGGCATGTCCACCGGGCTGAACCGGCCGGAAGCGTTCGACGCGTTCAAGAAATGGACGGATTTGTTCAACATCCACGGACTCGAACGGCAGGTTCAAAGCTTCTACAACCAGTTCAGGGCCGGCACGATGCCGATCGGCATCTCCGATTTCAACATGTACATGCAGCTGATGGTCGCCGCTCCGGACATTTTGAACGAGTGGGGGATCGCGCCGGTCCCGGGTACGCGCCAGCCGGACGGCTCGATCGTGCGCTGGGCGGCGGGCAGCAATCCGACGAGCGCGATGCTGTTCAGCGATACGCCGGAGAACAGGCGTGAAATGGCCTGGAAGTTTCTGCAGTGGTATTTGTCGGAGGAGACGCAAACCGACTACGGCTTGAATATGGAGCAGCTTCGCGGCGAATCGTTCCGCTGGAATACGGCGAACGTCCGGGCTTTCGCCAATATGCCCTGGCGGGCGGACGACCTGGCGGTCATTCTCGAACAGTGGAAATGGATCAAGGATATTCCGAACGTGCCAGGGGGCTATATGACGACGCGTGAGCTGGCGAATGCCTGGAACCGTGCGGTCGTGCCGGAAAGCCAGGCGCTGGAGTCGCCGCGCGTGGCGCTGGAGAAGGCCGTCAAATCGATCACCCGGGAGCTCGTCCGCAAGCAGCAGGAATTCCATTTCCGGGACAAAGCCGGCAACGTCGTGCGGACGCTTGACCTGCCGCAAATTCGCGAGCCGTGGAAAGGAGCGGATATCGATGTCGAGTAAGGCGGAAATCCGCCCTTTGCCCAAGACGAGAACGCCCGGAGCCGCGTTCGGATTCGGGAGCAAATTGACGCGCAGCATCAAGGAAACCGCAAGGAACGTATGGAAATGGCGGCTTTCCTACCTGTTTATCGCGCCGTTCTATCTGATGTTCCTGTTGTTTATTCTCATTCCGATTGTCGCCGGCGTGCTGCTCGGATTCACGTACTTCAACGCCATCCAGTTCCCGACATGGGTCGGCTGGATGAACTATCAGAATCTGTTCTCCCAGGACATCATTTTCCTGCAGCACGTCGTGCCCAATTCGTTCAAATTCGCCCTGTTTGTCGGACCGATCGGCTATATCGCCTCTTTTCTTCTCGCATGGCTGATCGCCCAGCTGCCGGGACTGCTGCGGACATGGTTCGCGCTGGCCATCTATGCGCCGTCCTTGACGGCGGGCATTGCAATGACGGTCGTCTGGCAGGTCATGTTTACCGGCGACCGGACCGGTTATTTGAACAGCTTCCTGCTGAAATGGGGGCTTATCGAAAAGCCGGTGCTCTTTACCCAGTCCAGCGAATTTCTGATGACGATCATGATTATCGTCTCGATCTGGTCTAGCATGGGCATCGGGTTTCTGGCTATTCTCGCGGGCATTCTGAACGTGGACAAGCAGATGTACGAAGCCGGACGGATCGACGGCATTTCGAGCAGGCTGCAGGAAATCTGGTACATTACGATTCCGTTGATGAAGCCGCAGATGATGTTTGCCGCCATCATGTCGATCGTCTACACGCTCAAGGCGGGCGCGATCGGCACGCAGCTGTCGGGCAGCAATCCGACGCCGAATTATGCCGGCCAACTGATGATCAACCATATCGAGGATTACGGATTCATCCGTTACGAGCTTGGCTATGCGAGCGCCATCTCGGTCGTTCTGCTCGTCGTCTGCTACGCTCTGAGCCGGTTTTTCGGTTACCTGTTCGCTCCGAAGGAGGGATAATAGATGCGCGGGCTCGACAATCGGATCCAGCAGCGCCTGTACGGGAAGCGGAAAGAGTGGATGCTGGCCGTCAGGCGGTTCGACCGCACGCAGCAGGCTATCGTATTGTTTCTGGCGCTTCTCTCCGTCTTCATGCTGCTGCCGATCGTGTACGTGTTCAACCATGCCTTCAAACCGCTGCACGAGCTGTTTCTGTTTCCGCCGACCTTTATCGTGCAGGATCCGACATTCCAAAATTTTATCGAGCTGCTGGCGCTGACGCAGGATACGGTCGTCCCGGCGACGCGCTACCTGTTCAACAGCATCGTCGTCACGTTTCTGGCCACGGCGGGGATGGTGGCAACCGGCGCTTTGTGCGCCTACGCGCTGTCGAAGCATCCGTTCCCCGGCGCGAAGCTTGTGATGGGGTCGATCATTACGTCCCTGCTGTTCGCGCCGGAGACGATCGCGATTCCCCGATACGTTGTCGTGCAAAGTCTCGGCATCATGAACACGTATTGGGGGCATGTGCTGCCGATGATCGCGATGCCGGTCGGCGTCTTCCTGATCAAGCAATTTATCGATCAGGTGCCGAACGAGATGATCGAGGCGGCCAAAATCGACGGCACGACCGAGTTCGGCATTTTTCTGCGGATCGTCGTGCCGATGGTTACGCCCGCGATCGCGACGATTACAATTTTGGCGTTTCAGAACGCCTGGGGCAATGCGGAGACGTCCACGCTGTTTATGCAGGAGGACGCGATGAAGACGCTTCCGTTCTATATGGGCACGCTGACCTCCAATCTGGCGAACGCGGTTGCCAGACAAGGAGCGGCGGCCGCCGGAGCGCTCATCATGTTTTTGCCCCAACTGATCATCTTTCTGCTGTCCCAGCGGAAAGTCATCGCCACGATGGCGCATTCGGGAATCAAGTAAGCCGGCGGGCAACGGAGGTTGGACCATGGTACTGCATCTGGTTAGACGGACGGCAAGGATCGGACTCGTTTGCCTCCTTTCCTTGGCCTTCATATCGATGAAGGCGCATGCCGAAGCGCCTTATCGAACCTATTTCGAGAACGGCAACGGCCGGGAGATTCCGACACGGCCCGCCTACAGTCCGGCCGGCGTAATCGGTGACGACATTTATGTGGACGACGGCGAAGGCGGAACGGTTCATTCTCCGCTCAAACGGCCGCAGGACCTCTTTATCGATGCGAACGATCATATTTACATCGCCGATACGGACAACAACCGGGTGGTCGAATTCGACGACCGCGAGCGGTTCGTGCGGGAAATCCGGGTGCCGGAAAGCCCGCTGAAAAGTCCGCAGGGGGTGTTCGTGACGGACGACGGGGACATCTATATCGCCGATACCGGCAACAAGCGCGTCGTCCGGCTGGACCGGGAGCTGCGGCTGGTGCGCGAATATGTGCGTCCGCAATCGGAGCTGATCCACGAATCGTTCATTTACGAACCGACCAATATGGTGGTCGACAGCAACGGCTTCGTCTTTGTCGTGTCCAAAGGAAGCTACCAGGGCGTCGTCCAGTTCGAGCCGGACGGAGCGTTCTTCGGATTTTTCGGGGCGAATGCGACGGAGGTCAAGCTGATGGACCGCATCCGGCGGCTGCTGTATACGAAGGAGCAGCTGAGCCGGCAGGTCAGGCTGCTGCCGCCGATTATCCGGAATATCGAAATAGACGGGCAGGGCTACATTTATACGGTATCCGGCTCATCCAAGGAACAAGTGAAAAAGCTGAATATCCGCAGCGAGAACGTATGGAAGGAACTCAGCTTCGGCGAGAAGGTCGCGCTGACGCCGGAGGAGCGGGAGAAGGACGTGCAACTGACCGACCTGGCGGTCGATGCGGGCGGAAACATGACGGTCATCGATAAAAATTTGAACATGGTGTCGCAATACGATGCCAGCGGAAAGCTGCAGTTTTTTTGGAAAAACCCGGCCTCCTCCACCGCCGTTCTGGGCTTGACCCAAAGCCCGGTCGCCGTGGATACGAATTCGCATGGCGAGCTGTTTATTTTGGACGATGCCTTGAACGTGGTGCAGAAGCTGAAGCCGACGGCGTTCGGGGCCGCCATCCGGCAAGCGTTCATGCTGACACAAAGCGGCAACTACAAGGAAAGCGTGCCTTATTGGGAGGAAGTCATCAAGCTGAACGCGCTTTTCTCGCCGGCTTATCACGGGCTCGCGCAAGCGGCCTTTAACGAAGGGGATTACGCCAAAGCGATCGCGTATTACAAGCTGGCCGGGGATGCGGCGGGATATTCGGACAGCTTCTGGCAGCTGCGGCTGCAGTGGTTTCAGCGCCATTTTTCGCTCATTGCGAACAGCCTGCTCATCGCCTCGGTCGCGCTTGCCGTCGCGCTCAGACTGAAACGGAATTTCCGTTTCGGCGCTCCGTCCCGGCCGCGGCGGAAGCGGCCGCGTCAGACATGGATTCGGCAGCTGCGGCATGCCTTCTACATTTTGAAGCATCCGCTCGACGGCTTCAGCGATTTGCGCTTCAAGAACAGCGGCGGATATGTAAGCGCGTTCCTGCTGCTCGGCTCCGCTGTGCTCGTGCTGCTCGTCAAAACGTATTATACCGGCTTTTCGTTCAATCCGAGACCGGCATCCGAACTGAACGGCGGCTTCATCATGTCCGGTTTTCTCGTGTCGTGGCTGTCGTGGGTCGTGTGCCATTACTTGATCGGCTCGATCCAGCAAGGGGAAGCCCGCTTTAAAGACGTGTTTGTCGGGAGCTCTTACGCGCTGTTTCCGTTCGTCCTGCTGTCGCTTCCGCTCGCGCTTGTCTCCAATGTGCTCACACTGAGCGAAGCTTCGATTTACCAGTTTTTCGAATGGGGCGCCATGCTGTGGTGCGGTGCGCTGTTCTTCTGGATGATCCAGTCGCTGCAAAATTACAGCGTCGGGGAGACGGTCGTCAACATCGCGCTGACGCTGCTGGCGATGATCGTCATGTGGGTGCTGATCTTCACCGTATTCGGTCTCGCTTCGGAGCTTGTCAGCTTCGGCTATACGATTTATCAGGAGGTGACGAAGTGAAACGGATATCGGTCCCGAAGCGTTGGCTGGCGTTGGCCGCAGTGTGCGCCGCGACGCTGGCGGCGCTGGCGGTCTTCGCCGCGCTGGCCGCGAACCGGCAGCCGCCGGCTGCGCCGCAGCCGGCTGCGCAGACGGCGGCGCAGCCGGCCGTGCGGCAGGAAGCGGCGGGAAGCGGCGTACCGGCCGCTCCGGTCCCGGACAAAGGCGAATTTGTCCCCGTCGCGGAGAGCCGATATTTGACGCTGCAGGCTAACCCGGCAACCGGCCATTTCATCGTGACGGACAAGCGGTCGGGGGATGTCTGGAAGTCGTATCCGGAGGAGGCGGGAAGCCGGGACGGACAGAATCAGGGGAAATGGCTCTCGAATCTGGAATCGCCGGTCATGATCAGCTACGTCGAGTTCAACGTCCGCCGGGATTTGGCGAAGGAATCCAATCTGAAGGAAGGAAAAGGGCTCGTTACCGGCTTCGCGGCGACCGGGCAAGGCTTTCAGGTGCGGTACGAGTTCCCGGAGCTCGGCTTTGTCATCCCGGTGGAAGTGCGCCTTGGCGAAGACTATGTGGAAACGAAAATTTTGAAAGACGGGCTGAAGGACGCGCGAATCTTTACCGAGGAGGAACGGAAGACGAAGAAGGACAACGAAGCCCGGCTCGTATCCGTCCGGCTTTATCCGTTCCTCGGCGCGCATACCTCGGAGCAGACGGACGGGTATCTGCTGCTGCCCGACGGCCCGGGGGCGATCGTGGACTTCAAGCGGGATCGCGCCGGCACGAACCATTATTACAACGAGCGGGTTTACGGGGCGGATTGGGCGTACAGCGCCAACGCGAAATTTTCCATCCGCCGATCGGTTCGCGCGCCGGTCTTCGGGATCAAGGCGGGCGAGAAATCGCTTCTCGCCGTCATTCATGAGGGCGCGGAGTACGCGAACGTGGTGGCGGCGCCTTCCGGCACGTTCAGCCCGTACAATTGGGCGACGGCCGAGCAGCAGTACCGATTTATGGATTACCAATATACGAATACCAAGAAAACGGAAGGTTATGTAACCTTTACGAAAGAGCTGACGGCGACGGACCGTTCCGTCCGCTATTATTTGATCGCCGGCGGGGATGACGGCTATGTGCGGATGGCGGCCCGCTTCCGGCAATATCTGATCGACGAAGTCGGCATGAAGCGGCTGCCGGCCGGCGATGACAAGTTGGCCTTGCAACTGCATGTGCTCGGGGCCGACGCCGAACGGGGCTTTCTGTGGGACTCCTATTTGCCGCTGACGACGACCGCCCAGGCGCAGGAAATCGTGCAGGAGCTGAACGCGGTCGGCGTCGAGCGGATGTCAGTCACCTATTTGGGCTGGCAGCGAAAAGGATACAGTTCGTACGGCGGCAGCTTCCCGCTGCCGGGCAAGCTCGGTGGCAACGAAGGGATGAGGCAGTTCGCCGATTTCGTGCATGCCAAGGGATACCGGCTGTATCTCGACGGATCGAACTACGCCTTCAACAATACGGGAGGCGACGGGTTCAGGCGCAATCGGGACGGTCTGCGCGACAACGGCGCCTCGGTCATCAGCTACCGCCGAAGGGGCACGGATAAAACGCTCGTAAGCCCGCGATTTGCTTCCAAGGTGATCGAAAAAGATTTGGACAAGATGCGGGCGCTCCATGTTGACGGTCTCGTATTCGGTCAAGGCATCGGCTCTTTGCTGAATACGGACTATAACGACAAATACGCCGCGACGCGGGAAGAGGCGGTGCAAATCCAGCAGCGCATGTTCGGGATGACGAAAGATGCGCTCGGACATGTTCAGGTCGAGGACGGAAACATCTATACGTGGAAATACGTCGACCATATTCACGGACTGCCTGTCGACGGTTCGGGCGATCTGTTCGTCGACCGGCAAGTTCCGTTCCTCCAGATCGCGCTGCACGGGCTCGTCACCTACTCGTCCGAATACGGAAACGACAGCGACGATTACGAGACGGCCTTTCTGAAGGGGATCGAATACGGGGCCGTTCCGTCCTTCGTCGTGACCTATGCGAAATCGCAGCAGTTGCTGGAGACGCGCTCGCTCGGGCAGTTTTTCAGCACCTACTACAAAGACTGGCTGCAGGAGATGGCTGCGCAATATCAGCGGTACGACGAGGCGCTCGGGGACGTGCAGCAGCAATGGATAACCGGCCATCGCGCATTGGCGGACGGCGTCTTCGAAACGGCGTACGGAAACGGCAAACGAATCGTCGTCAACTATAACGAGCGGCCGTATGCGGGAGACGGATGGACGGTACAGCCAAGAGACTTTGTCGTCGTCAAGTAGGAGGTGATCGCGTGGCTAAAAAACGGGTGTTGTCAACCAAAGCATACAGCCGGCTCGAAGGGCTCCTGTTCATGCTCCCCTGGCTGACGGGCTTTCTCATATTCATGGCGTTTCCGCTCGTCTTCTCGCTCTATATGAGTTTTCACAACGTCAGAGTGCTCCCGACCGGAATGAAGTACGAGCCGGCAGGCATCGAGTTTTACAAAACGATTTTGATGGGGAGCGCCGAGCTTTACGACCAGCTCATTCCTTTTTTCCAGCAAGTTGTGCTCATGGTGCCGGTCATCGTCATCTTCTCGCTGCTGATCGCGATCTTCCTCAACCAGAAGCTGAAGGGCCGGATCGTCTTCCGCGCGATCTTCTTTCTCCCGGTCATTTTCTCGACGGGGGCCGTACTGCAGGAATTTATGAATCAGGAGGAAGGCGGCCTCGGCTTTATGCGGAGCGAAATGGTCGGCGGCTTTCTGGACGCGTATGTCGGGGGAAGCCCCTGGGGCAAGCCGGTGCTGGCCGTGCTGGAGCATTTCGTGCTCGTGCTCTGGTATTCGGGCGTGCAAATTATCGTCTTTTTGGCCGGCCGCCAGACGATTCCCGGTTCGGTGTACGAATCGGCCAGAATCGATGGCGCCACGCCCTGGGAAGTATTTTGGAAAATTACGCTGCCGGCCATGTCTCCCTTCATGCTGCTCAATGTTTTTTATACCGTCGTCGATATGTTTACGTTTCCGTCCAACCCGATCATGTCGTTGATCGGCACCGGAAATTACGGCTACAGCAGCGCGCTTGCCTGGATTTATTTCTTCATTGTGCTCGTGTTTCTCGGCGTTGTCATGCTCGTCTACAGCAAGCTGTTCCGGTTTCGGTAAAGTTCATTTTCGCAGGGGGGTGAAAGCATGAGCGTTGTCAAATGGGACGTGCCGAAAGCGGCCAGAAGCAGGCCGGTGTTCAAGCCGACCCTTCGGCGCTTGCGCTACTTCGTTCTGGGCCGGGAAGTGGATAAAGGTTTTATTTTCAAATTGCTGCTGTATCTCATACTGATTTCGACCTCTTATATCTACTTGAACCCGATTCTTAAAATGATGACGAGAATGCTGATGGATGCCAAAGATCTGATCGATCCGACCGTGACGTGGATCCCGTCGTCGCTTTATTTCGGCCATCTCTCGTCGGCATGGGATATACTGCAATACGCCAAATCGCTCTCGATCAGCGTCGGCGTTTCGTTGACGGCGGCGGCTTTGCATTGCGTGACATGCGGCCTCGCCGGCTACGCGCTGGCGCGGCTCGACGTCCCGTTCAAGAAGCTGGCCTTCTTCCTGCTGCTGCTCGCCTTTATAATCCCGCAGCAGGTTATCGTTCTGCCGACGATTCTGCTGTTCCGGACGCTCGGGCTGGACGGCAGCCTGTTCACCCTGATTTTGCCGGCCATGTTCGGCTTCGGCGTGAAAGGCTCACTCTTCGTCTTTATTTTCCGGCAGTTTTTCATGACGCAGCCGAAGGAGCTGGAGGAGGCGGCCAGGCTGGACGGCGCTTCCGCCATCCGGTTCTATGTCAAGGTGATGCTGCCGTTGTCGAAGCCGGCCATTCTGGTCGTCTTCCTGTTCTCGCTGGTCTGGACATGGAACGACACCTATTTGCCCCGCATGTTTCTCGCGAGCGCGGCCGACGTGCCGCTGGCGACGCAACTGACGCGGATGGACACGATGTTGAACACGTTTATCGAATCGGGCGGCTATCCCGAGTATGTAGCCGAACCGATCAAGATGGCGGCCAGTTTTCTGACCATTCTTCCTCCGCTGCTCATCTATCTCTTCACGCAGCGGTATTTCGTGGAAAGCGTGGAGCGGACCGGCTTGGTGGAATAGCACGAGCGGCGCTGCGAGAGGGGTGAGGCCGGGAGAGATAACGGGGGAATTATTGCGGTTAGGGAAAGCAAGAAACCGGCAGTCGCAGGGAAAAGCGGACGCAGCAAGCGCGGCGGAAAGCGGTGCCTGCGGAGGAGAGCCGTGCGCGGCGGTCGGGACAGAAGGCGGCGCATGCGGAGAAGGGCCGGCCTCTGCGTATGCGGAGGTGGCCCAAAACTGCAAAAGTGCATTTTTTTTCGCTCCAAAAAGCGCGAAAATCAAAATGCCTGCAAAAATACAGTTTTTATGGAAATTTATGCTGGTTTAGGTGTTATTTTCAAAAAAATCCTGCATTATCGCAGGAATTTCTCCGTTTTGGTTATAATCAGCGCAAAAAAGATGTACTTTTGCAGGAATCTTCGGTTCAGGCTTTAGAGTTTGATCGGAAGAAAACGTAAACCATTTTCAAAGGAGGAGTCATTCCATGAGAAAGCGAACTAAACATTTAACGCTCATCATGCTGACGGTTACAATCTTCGCTCTGCTTGTCGCGGCTTGCTCGTCAGGCACGGAACAGGCGCCCGGTTCGTCGGACACCCCGACCGCAAACACGAACGACAACTCGGAACAGACGGGAGATACGGAAGAACAGAAGGCCGATCTGAAGCGGTTTTCGAACGAGCCGGTTACGCTGAAAGTGGCGACGCCGTGGGGGATCGATTACTTCATGTCGCGGATCGGCAACCATATTCAGGAAAAGCTGCCCCATATTACGCTGGAACATATCGACTGGGACGGCACCGTGGAAAAAATGCAGGAATTGTACGCGGCCGATGTCGTGCCGGACGTGCTGCTCGCGTTCACCGGACAGAAGCCGTTGGAAGATTTGGAGATGGTGTATCCGCTGGACGAGATGCTAGAGGCTTACGGCTTCGATCTCGGCACGCTCGATCCGGCGGCGGTTGCCGAAATCCGGGCGCGCGACGCGCAGGGCCGGCTTGTCGGAATGCCGCAGGAAATGGGCTATATCGGACTCCATTATAATAAGGAAATATTCGATAAATTCGGGGTGGAATATCCTAGGGATGAGATGACGTGGGACGAAGTGCTCGATCTGGCCAAGCAGATGACGGCCGAACGGGACGGCGTCAAGTATCGCGGCCTGGAGTTCGGAGTGGACGCTCCGCTCCTGCAACTGTCGGTAACGAAAACGGACCCGGAGAGCGGGGATGTGCTGCTGACGAAAGAGCCGAAATTTACGCAGTATATGGAGCTGATGAAAAAATATTATGAAATTCCGGGGATGATCGATCCGGAGGCGACGGGATTCGCGGAAAAAACGGTCGCGATGAGCGTCAACTGGCACGGCTTTTTGACATGGTTCGGCGGCGGATCCGATGAGGAAGCCGTGGAATACCAGAAACAGATGGACATTGCCCCGCTGCCGTCCTGGCCGGATTTGCCCCAAACGTCCACCATTCCGGTCGGCATTCATCCCTGGGCGATCAACAGCTTCAGCGAGCATAAGGAAGCCGCCCTGCAGTTCGTCATCGAAAGCGTCTCGCCGGAGTATCAGACGAAGCTCGCGCGGGCGGGAACGCCGACCGTGCTGTCGGATATGGCGATCAAGCAGCAGTTCGGCGCGGAGCTGATCCGGTTCGAGGGGAAAAACATCGGCGCCTTTACGAAATATCCGCTAGCGGAACCTCCGGCCAGATTGAGCTATTGGGACCGTTACGTCAATCTCGATATGCAGCAATTTACCCAATCCGATATGAACATTTCGGAGTTTTTGCGCAAGGCGGAAGAAGA
The DNA here is from genome assembly GCF_050481165.1 of Paenibacillus cisolokensis. Lineage (NCBI taxonomy): Bacteria > Bacillati > Bacillota > Bacilli > Caryophanales > Paenibacillaceae > Paenibacillus > Paenibacillus cisolokensis. The sequence continues at coordinate 257 of NZ_JBCNFP010000047.1, read as the reverse complement.
ATCCCAGTTGAAAATCAAGGAAGCGATGGCTCAGCAGAAGTAGCGGCGGTTGACAGGAATCGGCAGTTGATAGGAAGCGGAAGCTGATAGGAAGCCGCAGCAGAATGGAAAAGGTCGGACGTCCCGAACGGCGGGCCTTTTCCTTTTATTCCGAATTAGACCCCCATGCCGCTGACGCGGCACCATCAGATGATGAAAATAGGGGACGTGCGGTATAATGGACTTGCGGCTGGCGAGGGAGGTCGCCAAACTATGGT
>NZ_JBCNFP010000046.1:0-1585 GCF_050481165.1 Paenibacillus cisolokensis | reverse complement strand
CCTAAATTTCGAAAGCCCGTAATATCAAACGCTGTATATAGTGGAACTGCCAAACTAGCTGTAAGAATGTGGCGATTTCCCAGTTCGTTCGGTTCAAGTCAACATTATGTGGATACACTTTCCCCCTCCCCAATGAAGAGGCTGCGATTTTTTCCATGTTAAATTTAGGGGTTTTCATTCCAAAAGTGCGATCCTGGCTTCAATTCGTTGCCATGCATACCGGTTTACAAAGTCTTTTGCCAGCTTGAGAATGATGTTGCGGCTATGGCGAATAATCGTTGCTGCGCAGTGGAAGAACTCTAATCGGAACCGAGCGATTGTGTAACCTTGATGTACCGGTTCACAGCAACTTCGCTTGAATCGCTCGAACAAATTGTAGGCGAGTAACTTGATCAGCAAGTCGAGTTCATTCGCCTCAAATTCGCTCGTCGCAATTCTATCAATGGAGAAGCCGTTCTTCGCTTCCTTGATATAGTTCTCCATGCAACAGCGTTGGTTGTAGAAGCGCCACAGATCAAGCGGCTCCCATTCGAGATTGGTGACGATCGCTTCGTATTGCCAATCCGAATCGAACACCATGCGGGTCTGGCCTTCATCGACGATGTGTGCCTTGCGAACAATCGCTACGCGGCGCGCCTTCTCCCAAGATGTCGCTTTGTAGATGATCGTAATCCCTTCGATGATCCAGTCTTCATCGACGAATCGTTTCCAGTACCGGCAGGCTGCGACTTGTTCTGCAAGGCGCTTTGTCCATTTCAACTTTCCGACGTAACCGATTCCTTTGCCTTCCCACAGGCCGTAGAAATCTTCACCGCCGAAGCCCTTATCGAACCTCGCGTACTTCACCGGATGCTCCCTCAGCAGTTCGAAGGTTTGGTGAAGAAAAGCTGACGCATCCGTGGAGGAGTGCGTATTGCCCGAACGTAGAACGGCATTCAAACATAGACGAGACTGTCCTTCGAAGGCCAGCAAAGGATGATAACTCTTACGGCCGGGCTTATGCGGGTTCGTGCCTTTAGCCGCTCCGCCCTGATCGCCATATACGGTTTCAACGGTGGAGTCAAGGTCCAGAATGAGAGCCTCTGGTAAACAAGGTCCAATGATTTCCTGATTGAGCGACCGCAGTTCGGGCAACAGGTTCGGGTGCGATTTGCTAAGACGCGACAACTCTTTGTATAACAGCGAATGGTGCGGACAGCGTCCACCGAGAAACCGCTTTAGAAGCGAGTCTTGCTGTAGCTTGCGGAAATGGAAGAGGCGTTCGCAGCCTAGCATCCAGCCGACGACGAGATAAAGCAGAATACGGTAGACGGGGAACAGTGAGTTGCTTGCTTTCACGCATGACAGGCTTTGTAAAGCAGCGGCAAACTTGATTTTTTCGAGGTATTCCAGGAAGATTTTGATGCCGCCGAAATTGGTCGCGTTCTGTAGGGAAAATTCGGTCTTGATTTTGCTGATGGGTGTGGTAGACTTCACCTAAAAGGTGCTCCTCTCTTTGGGTGTAGTGTTCTCGCCAAACACCATTCTACCAAAGATTTGGGCACTTTTTTTATGTTTTCATAGGATCGCACTTTCGAAATTCAGG